>JABJPZ010000288.1 GCA_018663635.1 Crocinitomicaceae bacterium | reverse complement strand
TGTCAGCTGAAAATTAATGCCATCACTCGATTTTAAAACCGAAATCCCATCACATGTGTTTCCTGAAGTGATATCCCAAGAAAGCAATACTTCATTTCCAGTAGAAGCGAGCCGAAAATTGGCCACAATTTCACCTTGTGCTGATGAAAATCCGACTTGGAATAACAGGACGCACCAGATGAAATGTTTACGAATAAGTTGCATGGTATGAGTTTAATCCCTTTAAGTCGGCTTAATATTAAGCACTAATGTAATAACGAAGAACGAATAAAAATGTTTTGTGACCTGTTTTCGTTGAATCTTAGATTTTTATCAAAAACATTTTGTTTAATGAATTTTGATAAATGTTGAACAAAAAAAAGAATTCATTGTTATAATCTGGTAAGTACATTATAAATTAATAACAAGTTATATGAAGTTTTTAGAAAAGTATTATCCCGTATTGCTCGCGTTTATCAGTTTCGTTCTCTCAGTTTCGTTATGGTTTACTGGTCAAAAAGACGAAGGGATGTTTGTTGGAATTTGGGTTCCCTCGATTCTGTGCTTTGCGATATTCTTCAGACTTGTTAAAAACGACTAGTAATGGATGATATAACACTTTTTACATTGGGTTCCTTCATTTTTATTTCATACATGTTTTTCCTTGTTCGCATGGTTTGGAGACAGCACCAAATTCAAGAAGGGAAAAATCACAAAATTTTAAAGGTAAATCCAACCCAGCAGAAGGATAAGGAATCGTAATAGTGGTCAATTGTTGCTCCTAAGAAAAGCCGTTGCCACAAAAACATTGCTTGCGCTTTGTAGCAGTAAAACAAAAAACCCAGCAATACCTATGTATTACTGGGTTTCTCTTAGTGATCGCGGAAGGATTCGAACCTTCGACCGCCTGCTTAGAAGGCAGGTGCTCTATCCAGCTGAGCTACGCGACCAATCGGGCGCAAATTTAATAATAATGACTAACTACGAAAATAAAAAGTCACTTTCTTGAAATAAAAAAAGCGCCTAAGCGCATGAAGGAACTCGTGTCTCAGTTGTTTTCTTCTGCTTCCGAAGATTCCTCACTCGTATCTTCCACCTTTTCATTGTGGTCGTGACCGTGGTGGTCTGCTTTCATCTCTTGCATTAATTTCTTTTGCTCTTCGTTCAGCATGTCCATCATAACCGCTTCGTGTGCTGCTTTCAAAGCCATTACTTTTTCTCTAGTAACTTCTTTGTCCGCTTTTAATGTTTCCATTTGCTCATCGGTTAGTCCGAGCTCTTCTTTCATCCATTTCAGCTTCATCTTCTCGTGGTCCTTGCCGTCTGCTTTTTCACATTTCTTAGAACATTTTTCATTTTTGGAGCATTTTCCTTTATTGCCTTTGCAACACTTGCTTTTGGGCTCACCGTATTTACAGCATTTTCCTTTTTCTTCTTTGCAACATTGACTTTTATCTCCATTGCAGCAAGTAGTTTTTGTGCAAATACTGTCTTGAGCGGTACAAGATTTTTCGGCAGTGCATTCTGTGTTGCTTTTGCAATCAGTACTGTCAGTACACGCGCTATTACAACAGCAGACATTCCAAAGAATAACGGCATTTACAAGTAAGATTAAGATTAGTAAAAGATTTGTTTTTTTCATTTTAATTTATTTTATGTGCTAAAGATACAGTTTTACGAGTGATTAGAGGGCAGTCTACATTATGGCTTTTGCCTGTATGCTTAGTCACAATTTTTTGAGTGAAACAGTTGGTTGTTCTCAGCCATTGATGCAAGTAGTGGTCGTGGATTAAATTTTGGCCCGAACTTTTTGGCGTATTCTTCCATGAGCTTCACGAGTTCACTTATTCCGTAGGCATCAGCAAAGCGAAAGGGGCCGCCCGTAAAAGGCAAAAATCCAAGTCCGAATACGGCACCCAGGTCACCATCTGTCGGTGTCGATAGAATACCTTCCTCTAAGCACATTACAGCTTCATTAATCATCAGTAGAAGTGGCCTCCAGGTCATATCTTCAAATGCAAGCTCTATTTTAGGCGGATTCCCAAAGAATTGATAAGCATGTGGGTTAGCGCCATTTCTTTTGCCATTCTTTCCGTCGTATTTATAGTAGCCTTTCTTGTTCTTTTTGCCCAAATACCCTGCTTCAAACATCTTGAGTAATCCTTTTGAAACAACCAAGCCTTCTCGAGATTTAACTACATCTGCAATGTCGCCACTCATTACGTGTGCACCAACATCAATGCCTACTTCATCCATAAGTGCAATCGGCCCTACGGGCATGCCTTTTTTCTTCATGGCTTGATCAAGTGCTTCTATTTGAGCACCTTCCTCAAGCATAAGCATTACTTCATTCAGGTAAGGTGCTAAGATTCTATTGGCATAAAATCCAGGCCCGTCTTGAACCACAATGCAAGTTTTACCTTGCCGTACTCCGATGTCGTAGACTGTACCGATGGTTTTTTCTGAAGTGTGTTTGGTTTTTACGATTTCTAACAATGGCATTTTTGGTACCGGGGAAAAGTAATGCATCCCAATTACATGAGCAGGATTTTTTGCATGTTCAGCCATTTCGGTAACAGAAAGGGCAGAGGTGTTGGTAGCAAAAATGTAATCGTCAGAACAAACAGCATCCAAATCATCAATAATGGCCTTTTTTACAGACATTTTTTCAACGACCGCTTCAACCACTAAATCAAGTTTTTCAAAGCCGTCATAGTCCAGCCTTTCCCTAACACGTTCTATGGTTCGGTCTGCTTGTGTCGTAGAGATTTGTTTTCGTTTTAGTTTCTTTCGTAAGGTTTTCCATATCAATTGCTTTGCCTCGCTGATAGTTTCTTGATTAATGTCTTTTAGCACAACATCCATCTGATTCATTACAGAAACTTCTGCTATTCCAGCTCCCATAAAGCCAGCACCTAATATCCCCAACTTATCAACACTGTTGTAGTTCTTATATGGGTTTTTCTTATTGTCGGTCATGTTGTAGAAGATTTGCCTTAGCTCTTTAGAAACCTGTCCAAGCATTAGGGCCTCAAAAGCCTCACGTTCATAAAGTAAGCCTTTGTCTAGGCCATGCTTCAAACCGTGCTCTACACAATCTATGATTTTTGGTACTGCAGGATAGTTGCCTTGCGTTAGCTTCATTACTTTTTCTCTTGCCTTCTTAAAAACAAGGTTTCTTCCAATCGAAGTGCCATCTAAGAATTTGTCGAGCATTGTTTTCTTTCGATTGCGTTCTAGCTTGCCACCATTTTTGATGATTTTGTCTGCTAAAGCTACCGCAGCAGTATGCAATTTATTTCGATTAACCACGACATCTACTAGTCCCATTTTCTTAGCTTGTCGTGCAAAAATGTTTTTACCCGTTAGCATCATGTCCAGAGATTTTTGTAGGCCAACTAATCGGGGAAGTCGTTGTGTTCCGCCGCCACCTGGTAGTAAACCGAGCTTTACCTCAGGAAGGCCAAATTTAGTTTTTGGATCATCAGAACAAACTCGTCCATGACAAGCTAACGAAAGCTCAGTTCCAAAACCGTAAGCCGTACCGTGAATTGCGGCAATAATAGGTTTTTTAGCATTTTCCAAGGCGTTTAAACATAAATGCCCTTTTTTCAAAGTTGGAGTGAAATCGCCTTTTTTTTCTGCTTTAAAAGCTTTGATGTCGGCACCTGCAATGAAATCTTTACGATCAGAAATCAAAACGCCGGCTCTTACGGTGTCATCGTCATTTAGCTCTGTATAAATCTCATCAAAATATTGAATCAGATCTGGAGATACGATATTCATCTTCTCCTTTTTGATATGAACCCAAATCGTAGCAATTCCATTTTTTTTCTCTATTCTATAAAAGTCTTCTCTACTCATATTTTAAGCTTCATATCGTTTTAATATCATAGCATGACCGTGCGCACCGGCGGCGCATGCTGCTATCAGTGCATATTTGCCGCCTTCGTGTTGGAGTCTATTTGCGGCAGTGTTAATTAACCTCAATCCCGTAGCGCCGAAAGGATGACCTAACGAGAGCGAACCACCCCACAAATTAAATTTACTCATGGGTATTTTACCAACGGCTTGGGCTCTGTTCAGTTTTTCTTTAGCAAAAGTAGCTGATTCCAGACAGGCTAGGTTCGCTAAAATTTGTCCGGCAAATGCCTCATGGAATTCAATGACGTCCATGTCGTCTAAAGTTAAGCCCGTTTTATCCAATACTTTAGCTGAAGCAAAAGCAGGCCCAAGAAGCAGCTCTTCTTCAAGCTCTTGTCCGGTGAAACAAAAGTCTATTATTTCTGCTTTAGGGACTAATCCCAACGCTTTGGCCTTGGATTCGGTCATGAACAACCCCGCAGAACCTCCATCGGTTAAAAAGGATGAATTGGCCGCTGTTAAGGTCCCGTATTTTTTGTCGAATGCAGGCCTTAGTTTAGCCAGCTTTTCTAGTGAAGATACGCGAACCCCATTGTCACGATTTATGGGTTTAAATTTAGGTGGTAATGAAACGGTAACCACTTCTTTTTCCAAATGACCATCTTCCCAAGCTTTTGATGAAAGCTGATGAGATCGCAAACAAAACGCGTCTTGCGCTTCCCGGCTGATTTGGTATTTAGCAGCCAAAACATCGCAGTCCTGACCCATGGTCTTTTTGGTAGTAAATTCTGCTACCTGAGGTCTTTCGGGTGCAAAATGTCTGGGCCTGAGAGAAAATAGAAACTTTAAATTGTCTCCCATTGTTTTTAATTTTTGGGCCGCAAACAGCTTTTTTCGCATCTCTTTTTTAAATCCTATAGGTGTATCTGATGTGTTATCGACACCGCCAGCAATAAATACTTCTGCTTGTCCGCTTCTGATTTCTCCGATACCCGAAGCCACCGCTCGATTGGCGGAAATGCATGCTTGTGAAACGGTGTGACAGGGGGTAGCGGTCGGGATTCCGGCTCCCAGAGATGCTTCACGTGCAACATTAGAGGTTTTAAGATTAGAGATGACAGTACCCATAATTACGGTATCAATTTCTTTTGGGTCAATACCTGTTTTGATCAATAATCCTTTAATAGCATATTGGCCCAATTGGTAAGACATGATGTCGTTGTGAAAATAGTCGGTTCCTGATTTTAGAAAAGGGGTTCTGCACCCGTCGATAAAAACAATCTTATCCTTCATGATTTACAGTACTTGTTTTTTCAAAATTAGAAATAAATTCAATGCGTGCATTGTTTTTTTGTGCGTTCTTCTGTATTTTTACATTCAGTTGAAAGATAATCAAGAAAATAAAGACTCTTTTCAAGCGCTTGCAGATAGAATGGTCATTTATCAGTTAAGAAGCAAATGGCTATCCATTTCAAAGATGTACAACGAGCTGGCTTCAGAACAAGACGGAACAATGCCTATGGCATTTGTTTTATTAACCATTCATGCAGTAAATGGAACTCCTGTTACGAAGATTGCGCCTCGCATGGGAATGGAGCCGAACAGCCTGTCTCGAATATTAAAATCGATGGAGGAAAAGGGGTTGATTTACAAAAGAAAAAGCAAGGACGATAAAAGAAAAGTGTTTATCAATTTAACGGATCACGGTAAAGAAATGCGGGAAGTTGCGATGACAGCAGTATTTTCTTTTGAGAACACAATTCAACAGCATGTGTCTGAGAAAGATTTGAATGGTTTTTTTAAGGTTATGGCTAGTATTCCTAAAGCCATGGAGCTAATCACTTCAGAAAAGCTGGATGGTTAAAGTTAAAAGGTGTAGTCGTTTTTTTGGATGAAATAATCAGCGATATCTCTTCTTAGGTCTTTTGGATTAACCGCGTATTTTTTAGCGAATCTTTTTACCATTTTCCGCTGAAGGCCTTGTTTGGTTCCTTCAGGCAGGCTATCAATTTCACTCTCCGCAGCGGTTCGAACTTTTCTTAGCGATTCATAAATGTGTAATTGCATCATTTTTTCGACGATGGCCATTTTTTCTTTTGCAATGCTCATTGTTCTAAGCTTCACAACTCTAAGCGCTAAACTTTCTGAGATGTAAATTTCACTTAATATGTCTGATAGGTTCATGATGATTTCCTGCTCATCGATCATTTTAAGTTTTAACTTTTGTCCAGCTATTCCTGATAGTGCAATAAAAAGAAGCTTCATGTTTTCTACAATTCTATCTTCCTGTCCAACGGCGTAAGTAGCTGAGAAAAGCTCTTTAAAGAATCGCATAGGAATTTTCTTTCCCGCAGCAATTAAATCAATCTCTTTGGTTTGAAATGCGCGCTTCATGAGCTCCCCAAATGAGAGCATTCTATTGATTTCATTTGTCCCTTCATAGATTCGTGTAATGCGAGAATCTCGATAGCCCATCTCTATTCCGGCTTCAGCACTATAACCCATTCCCCCATGAATTTGTAGTGTTTCGTCAATACAATAATCCAATACTTCCGTCCCGTATACTTTTAATAACGCGCATTCAATAGTATATTCACGAAGTCCAAGAACTTTCGCTTCGCTTTTACTTTTACCAGCATCAATTAAGGCTGCTTCCTTTTCATCAATGTGTTTTCCTGTTCTATATATGGCGCTTTCTGCAGCAAAAATTTTAGTAGCCATTTCGCCAATCTTATATTTGATGGCACCGAACTCAGCAATTGATTTATCAAACTGTTTTCTCTCATTCGAATAGTTAATGGATTGAGAAAGTGCATACTTAGATCCTCCAATGGAACCAGCACTTAACTTAATTCTGCCTGAGTTGAGGATGTTTAACGCAATTTTAAATCCATCACCGCGCTCCGCCAAAATATTTTCTGTTGGAACAGGACAGTCATTAAAGAAAACTTGCACGGTAGATGAGCCCTTGATTCCCAACTTCTTTTCTTCTTCGCCAAGAGTAATTCCTCCAAAAGCTTTTTCTACAATAAAAGCGGATAAGTTTTTGTCGTCGTCAATTTTTGCAAATACAATAAAAATATCTGCAAACCCGCCATTGGTTATCCACATCTTTTGACCATTTAATAAATAGCTTTTTCCATCTGCAGTTAACGTAGCTTTTGTCTTGCCGGAATTCGCATCGGAACCCGCACTAGGTTCGGTGAGCGCATAGCTGGCTTTGTATTCTGCAGATCCTATTTTTGGCAAGTATTTTTCTTTTTGAGCATTGGTTCCGTAATAAACAATAGGTAAAGACCCAATAGAGGTTTGTGCGCCAATTGTAGTAGCGAACGAGAAACCGTTCGAAATAGCTTCGCCAAACAAGAGTCCAGTGTTGAAATCTAAGTCCATCCCTCCATATTCCTGGGGGATTGCAAGCCCACAAAGGCCAAGCTCTGCAGATTTATCTAACAATCGAATAATTTCATCACGATCTTTGGACGCGTCTAATTCTCTCCCAGATTTTCTCATGGGCTGTAGGATTTCCTGATCACAAAAATCTTTCACCATATCACGGATCATCAACTGCTCTTCCGACCATTCTTCGGGAATAAACAAATCGTTATGTGCTGTTTTTGAAACTAAAAATTCACCTCCTTTTAACATGATAAATCGTTTGTTATTATTAATAGAATAATACAAATCTAAATAAATTTACAATGCGTGCATTGTAAATACGAAAATTACTATATTCACGATAACAAAAATAGGACGTGGGAAGAACAGATAGATTTGCTTTTAAGGGGATAGCATCTAAAGAAGATATTGCTAAAATTGAAGCTAATTCGGAACTTTCATCTTGTCCTAAAACCACTTATGATTCCGCTTTGCAGAGTTGTCAGGACAATCCCAATGAAACAGCCTTGTCCTTTTTTATGTTGGGTAAAGATTTTAAATCGCCTTTTACATTTACTTATTCTGAAATGTTAGCTGAAATTAATGCTGCTGCGAATATGTTGCGCAGTCTTGGTGTAGAAAAAGGAGATGTTGTTGGTATTATCTTGCCGAATTTACCAGAAACTTGTTTTGCGATGGTGGCAGCGCAAACCGTTGGCATCTCTTTTACTATTAATCCGTTATTAGAAAAAGAATTGCTGAAGGAACTATTGCTTGCTTCTAATGTGAAAGTGCTCATTACTCTTGGACCGTTTGTTAAAACGAATATTTGGGAAAAAGTCAATGCGATTCGTTTAGAAGTACCGAGTATTAAACACGTGATTAAAGTAAATATGACACCTTATCTCCAAGGTTGGAAAAAGAGTGTTGTGGGTTTGATTACTCAATTTAAAAATCAAGGAACTTCTGCAGAGGAACAGAAGTTGCATGATTATGAACATTTAAAAGAACAATTTTCCAAAGATAAATTAAGTTTCACTTTTGATGTTCATTCTTCTGATGCAGCAGCCTATTTTCATACTGGAGGTACCACAGGTCGCCCAAAGATTGCAATTCAAACACAAGATAATATTTGTTTTGATTGCTGGTCAACGGGACACAATCTTAGAACCGGTGAAGAAGAATTCACGGTTTATGGTGGATTGCCTTTGTTTCATGTGTTTGGTGCTATGGTTATGTTGTCTATGTGTATTGCTGGAAGTGGTCATCTTGTTCTTGCTGGACCAAAAGGTTTCAGAGGAGATGGCATAATGGCCAATTTTTGGAAGACAATCAGACATTATGAAATCACTGTGATTGCAGCGGTTCCAGCAATTTATAATAGTCTCTTAGATATTTCATCGGGGGAAGATTGCACTGGGATTAATTATGCGATTAGCGGAGCTGCTCCGCTGCCAGTGGAAGTAATGAGAACATTTGAAAAAAGAACGGGTGTTGAAATACTCGAAGGTTATGGCTGTACGGAAGGGACGTGCATGGTCGCTGTTAACCCACCTTATGGAGAGCGTAAGATTGGCTCGGTCGGATATCCTATTCCATATAGCGAGATTAAAATTTTGCGTCAGGATAGCCAGTCTAATTACTTAGAACTTGCGTCTAATGAAGTCGGGTCTGTTTGTATCAAGGGAAGAAATGTGTTTAAGGGATATTTAGAAGAAGAAGACAATGCCAAGGTCTGGGTGGATTTTAATGGAGAAAACTATTTCAATACTGGAGATCTCGGGAAAATAGATAACGATGGTTACTTGTGGTTGACAGGAAGAAAGAAGGAATTGATTATTCGAGGCGGACACAATATTGATCCCGCAAGTATAGAAGCTGCTTTTTATGCGCATCCTTTTGTTGATCTGGCTGCTGCTGTTGGACGCCCTGATCCTAAAGTAGGAGAAGTGCCTGTGGTATACGTACAAGTTAAGCCAGGGAAAAAGCTGAATGAGCAGGATTTAATGGAGTTTGTTAGGGAAAAAATATTTGAAAAGGCAGCAATTCCAAAAGCAATTGTAATTATTGACAAGATGCCAATGACCTCTATTGATAAAATATTTAAACCGAAGTTGTGCATGCAAGAGATAAAAGCTACTTGCGAAAAGGAATTGAAGGGATTTTCATTTCAATCAATAGATGTGTTTAATTCTAAATCTGTGGGTTTTACCGCGATGATTAAAGGTGTTTCCTTATCAGATCATGATACGATAAAGGCTTCTATGAGCAAGTATTCATTTTCATTAGAATTACAGCAATAAAAGCATTGCATTTATTGGTTATCTCGGTAGTTTTGTGTTGAATGAAGAATCCAAGAATTTTAAGCACGCTTATATTAACCGCGGTAGGTTTATTCACTCTTGTGTGTATAGTAGCTATCCAGAACTTGGAGTTTGATTATAATTTTGAAAAATTTTACCCTGAAGAGGATACAGAAACAAGATTTTTTAAGGACCATCGAGAAATGTTTTCCTCCGACAATGATTTTTTATTATTAGCGGTAAAGAATGATGCTGGTGTATTTCAAAAAGAATTTTTACTTAAAGTAGAAGATTTACTTGCGGAAGTAGATACGGTATCTAATCTGGATACTGTACTTAGCTTAACGAGAATGAACAAGCTATTTATTTCTGACTTTGGCAGGTGGAAGGTTCCGTATATTAATTATAACCAATTAGATAACTTGATAGATGATTCTATTTGGATTGCTAAAACTCCCGATGTCTATGGGCATTTGATTTCAAAAGATTTTAGAAGTTTATCGATTTTTTTAAAACACAAGGATTACCTGTCAGCTGCTGGTTGCGAACAATTAGCACAATCGCTTAAAGCTATTAAAGCTCGGTATGAATTTGATGAATTTCACATTGCAGGTCGGGCAGTTGGTCAGAATTACTACGTTAAACTGATGCAAAGTGAATTGATGTTTTTTAGCTTGACCTCATTGTTCCTGCTGGTTTTATTTCTAATCTTGGCGTTCAGGTCATGGTGGGGTGTCTTTTTGCCAGTAGTTGTTGTGGTGCTATCTGTAATTTGGATATTAGGAGTTATGTCAATGCTGAATAAGCCAATTAACTTAGTTTTAACGGTAATGCCTACTATCATTTTTGTGGTGGGTATGAGCGATGTCATTCACATTTCATCAAAATATCTAGAAGAGCTCAGGCGTGGTCGAGCTAAATTAGTCGCTTTAAGGATTACTATCAAAGAGGTCGGTATGGCAACCTTGTTAACCTCACTAACTACAGCTATTGGCTTTTTAACTTTGTATTCATCTCGCGTAGTCCCGATTAAGGATTTTGGCCTTTATGTTTCTGTGGGTGTTATGATTGCTTTCGTGCTTTCATTTCTGGTGCTGCCTTCAATGTTTGTCTTAATACCAGAGCCCAAGCGCGCAAAAAAAAGAGTGGAACAAAGTTTTTGGACACCCCTTCTAAGAAAATCATTTTTGTGGACAATTCGAAATCAACTAAAAATTGGAATAATAAGTTTAATTATTTTAATTGTTTCAGCTATAGGTTTAACCTCAATAGAGGTTAACAACTTTCTTTTAGAAGACCTTAAAAAAGAGGATCCTATGAATCTTAGCTTTCAATTTTTTGATGTAAACTTTTCGGGCGTTAGACCCATGGAATTGGCAGTAGAAAGCAAATCGGTTGATATCCTGTCAGTTGAAGGGCTCAGAGCATTGGATTCAATAGAACGGGTAATTGTTCGCACGTATCCTGTAGAACTGCTTATTTCTCCTTTATCCGCAATAAAAACGATTAATCGGATTCAAATGGGCGGATTGAATCAGCATTATGAATTACCTGTATCAGATATTGATTTGCAAAAAGCAATTAATCGGTTAAAGAGGTTGATGTCATCCTCAATTGCCAGTAAGTACCTTTCTGCTGATGGAAAAGTGGCTCGATTGAGTGCAACAGCTCCAGATATAGGTGGTGACGCATTTAATGCCTTGAATTCCACGTTCAAATCTGAAATTGAAGGCCTGTTTCCTGCATTTAACATAACCCATACGGGCACTGCTCATTTGATTGATAAGAATAATCAATATTTAGCTTCCAGCATGATCTGGAGTTTAGGAATTGCCTTTTCAGTAATTGCGCTAATAGTTGGGTTTCTTTATAAGTCAGCTAGAATGGTTTTAATTGCATTAATTCCGAATGTGTTTCCACTCATTATGATTGGTGGGGTAATGGGTTTCCTTGGTATTGATATTAAAGTAAGCACTTCCATCTTGTTTACTATTGCTTTTGGAATTGCTGTTGACGATACTATTCATTTTATTAGTAAGCTGAAATTGGAATTGAAAAAAGGGAATAAAATGCTTTTTGCCATTCGAAGAACGTATATGTCAACGGGTCGCGCACTTGTTTTAACTACGGCTATTTTGTGTGCTGGATTTTTAACTTTAATTGCCTCGGATTTTCTTGGAACGTTCTACATGGGCTTCTTAATCACCCTTGCTTTAATCTTTGCCGTAGTGTCTGATTTGTTCTTGCTACCCGTGTTAATCCTTGTTTTTTACCCAGGAAAAGAACGGTGATCGGCGAAATAGATTTCTAAAGAGATTGTCTAAAAGGACTCTTTTTTAATGTCACCGGTTTCTGAATAAAATTTCCAAGTGCCAATTTTTCTGTAATCGTAGATTTTTTTGTCATAAATCAGACTACCTTCTAATTTTTTAGAACCTGCAGAATAAAATTCGAATTGCGTATATTCTAATTTCTTTTTATTGATCATTTCCAGTAATGATTCAGGTTTACCGTTTTTGAAGAATGATTTTTTCGCAATGTGGTAATCAAAGCTCTTGTGGTATTCTTCAAAATATTCTAATTGTCCATTTTCATAATAATCTGACCAAACCATGGGTGTAGCTTCAACATACTTTATTTCTGATTTTAAAGTGCCCGTGCTATAAAACAATTTAGCCAACGCTGAAAAGGTGTTTAAGCCTTTAAATTCTCTTTCGAGTGTTCCATTGGGGTAAAAATTCTTGTAAACTTTAAGTTGGCCATCCACATAGTAGCCTTTGTGAATGATATTTCCATTTTTGTATTTATCCGTAAGCCAACCGTTACAAGCATAGCCATCACACATTCTTGTGGAGTCGCCTCCTAGCATGGGATTCAAAGCTTCATATAAAGTAATCCCGTATACATCATCAATAACTGATTGATCATATAATTGAGGTTTTTTAATCTGTTCTTTTAATTGGGAAGAAACTTGAGCAAAATTAACTGGGAGACAAAAACTAGTTAAAATTACGAATAGACATAATTTTCTCATGACATAATAGGTTTAGCGATAAAAGGCTTAATAAAAGTGGTTCTTGCAATTTACAAAAAAATAACAATCAATTCTGTTACTTTTTACCATCTGCCGATAACTTTGCAATTTTTATACCAAAATAACCGTAAATCATAGTCATTACAGGGCTAATAAGGTTGAAAAAGCAATACATCCAATATTCGCCAGTAGCGACCCCTAAAACGGTTGATTGCGCAGCTCCGCAAGTATTCCACGGGAACAAAACAGAGGTTACAGTTCCCGAATCTTCTAAAGTTCTACTTAGATTTTGAGGTGCTAAACCTCGATCTTTGTACGTTTTTGCAAACATCCTTCCGGGAACAACAATGGATAAATACTGGTCGGAGGCAGTCGCATTAAAAAATACACATGTGCCAACTGTTGTAGAAATTAAAGATCCAGTAGTCTTCGCTAAACTAACTACTGCGGAGGTAATGCGTTGAAGTAATCCGCACGCTTCCATAATTCCGCCGAAGGCCATTGCGCAGATAATTAACCAAACGGTGTTCATCATACCGAACATGCCGCCAGTCGCGAAAAGTTTATGAATTGCTTTGTAGGTCTCAGCGTCTTTAATAATTAGCTGTTGGTATTCTTTAGACTCCATTTTTAAAGCAGTAATTTGCGCTGTTGGAATGTCTTTGGCCTGTCCAAACTGATTCAAGAGGGGCTCGAATTGACCAAAATCATCACTTAAAATTGAAATTCCACCAAACATAGCGTCCATTGTCCCCTTGTATGCAACATATAAGTAATTGCCAGATTCTCCAGAAATTTGAGTCATCAGATCCGGTTGAAAAATCACAGCCGCTGCTGCTCCAAGCAATGTGCCAATAAATAATGCGGGAATGGCATCTATTTTTTTGATGATTAAAATGATCACGGCAACAGGCACAAGGAATAACAGGGGAGAGATATAAAATTTAGACTCGAGAAGTGATAATATTCCTTGCACACCTTCCTCACTTGGATTAGATTCAATCGTAAACCCCCATATGAGAAAGATAATTAACGTAATGATAATCGAAGGAATTGTAGTTAATGCCATGTATCTAATGTGTGTGAATAAATCTGTTCCGGCCATGGCGGGAGCCAAATTAGTAGTGTCAGACAAAGGCGACATTTTATCACCAAAATAAGCTCCCGAAATGATAGCGCCTGCGATTACTCCTGGATTTATACCAAGCACAGTTCCTATGCCAAGTAAAGCCAGCCCTACAGTGGCAATTGTGCTCCATGAGCTGCCTGTAGCGATTGCTACAATTGCACTTACTGCACAGGCAGCAAAAAGAAATATGGTGGGGTTTAATATCTGAAGACCGTAATAAATCATGGTTGGAACAACGCCAGAAATCATCCAGGTGCCTGCCAGTGAACCTATCAACAGAAGTATAATTAGAGCAGGAAGGGCGGCTGAAATACTTTTTACAATGCCACTTTGCATTTCTTTCCAAGAAAACTTAAGCGAAAATCCAATCATAGTGGCAACTGCAGCAGCAATAAGCAGGGCAATTTGGTTGGATCCATAGGTAGCATCTTCACCGTAAACATATACGTTCAGTGCTAATAAAGTTACCAGAACTATAATTGGGATTACAGCAAGAAGGATGGTGGGTCTGCGAGTTTCATTCATTCTGAGATAAATTCGTTTAATTTTCTATAAAGTAATTGCAATGGAAGCCCCATAACAGAAAAAAAGTCACCATTAATCTTTTTGATTCCTGCATAACCCATCCATTCTTGAATTCCGTATGATCCCGCTTTGTCAAATGGTTTACAGCTTTCTATATAAAAGTTAATTTCTTCATTTGTAAGCGCATGAAACCATACTTCTGTAGATTCGCAAAAAACCAATTGTTTTTCGGAATTGGTCAAACAAACACCGGTGTAAACTGTATGGCATGTGCCAGATAGCTGCTGAAGCATGGATACTGCTTGCTCCTTGCTCGTAGGCTTATTTAATACACAATTATCTACAGCAACGATTGTGTCGGCGGTTATTACAATTTCACTTTCTTTTATTTTTAATAAGTGTGCATTTCCTTTAGTTTTAGCTAAAAAGGGTGCGATTTCGGGAATGTTAAGACCTTTTGGATAGGACTCATCCGTTTCTATTACACGAGTATTGAATTTTAGGCCGAGCTCTCGCAGCAGGTAGTCTCTTCTGGGAGACTTAGAGCCAAGCGTTAGTTGGTATCCCGCGATTTTTTCTTCAAGCATCATGATGGCCAAGAATAAAATGAAATAGTGGTAAATACATTAAGGCAATAAACATAGCTAATTTCAAGGACACGCTTGATTTTTTAAATTTAGAATTCCACAACAAATAAGCGGCTGAAAGTATGCAGGGAATAACGGTGGTAAGGAAAAATATAAAACTGTAGGGCATATTGCTTAATGCCGGATGAATAAGAATTAAGCCTCCTGTTGTTAGAAGTAAAATTGCCACGAATACACGTGTCCCGTCAACTCCATAGATCATTGGTATTGTTCTGATATTTAGTTCTTTATCACCTTTTATATCAATAATATCTTTAATTATTTCTCTAGAAAGATTAATGAAAAAGGCCATCTCCATGAAGAAGAAAATAAAACGATTGAACTTCTCTTCTAAGATTTCTTTTGACAGGTGTTCGTAAGAGTCTACATCTACATGATACAGCGTAGAAGGGATGTCGTAAAGGAGCGCATATGCGGGGATAAATGCAATAATGGCGCTCACAATGACATTACTTACAAAGGGCATTGCTTTTAATGTGCTTGAATAAAGAAATAAAAGGCTGTTAAAAATAACCGTTACAATTATGGGCAATAAAGATGTATGAGTCGCAAACCATGCTCCAAGAAGACTCAAAATAACCAGAATGATGTATAAGATCACCAACTGCTTTCGAGAAAACAGCTTGAAAGTAACTACAGATTCCGGCTTATTAACGATATCTGCCTTGTAATCATAAATGTCATTAATAACATATCCGCTTGCCGCCGCGAGAAGCACTGAAAGTACTAAACAGCTATATTGCCAATCTGAGGCAATCAAATCAATATTGAAAATATCAAGTGCGGTTTTAAAATAAAAATATCTTAAAAAGTACATGGTCAAAGCCATGATTAGCAGATTGACAGGCCGAATTATTTTAAAATAGCTTGATATCATTATGTTGGGATAGGCCAATTCCCTTGTGCTCTTAGCGTTTGTTCTATAACGTCTCTTACACATCCTCTTCCTCCATTGTAATGAGAAACATATTCAGCGATTTGCAAGATTTCAATTGCGGCATCTTTTGGGCACGTAGGTAATCCGATTTGCTTCATAACAGAAAAGTCTGGTAAATCATCGCCCATATAAAGCACTTGGTTCAAGTCAATGCCTTTACGATTGATGTATTCCTCTAAACATGCTGTTTTTGATGTTGCAGCTAAATAAACGTCATTGATTCCTAGATATTCCAGTCGTTGTTTAACCATTGGAGAATTACCTCCAGTAATGATGCATACGTTGTACCCGTTTTTCACTGCGTACTGCATCGCATAACCATCTCTGGTATTCATGGACCTCACCATCTCTCCGCTGGAATCAAGAATTACAGTGCTGTCTGTTAGTACACCGTCTACATCAAAAATGAATGTATTAATACTACTTAATTTGGTTTTGTAGGAGCTCATTTAATTGATTTTTTTAAAATTTGAGCTGAAATCAGCTGATAAAGGTCACGTAAATCTTTGTTTTCTGAAAGCATATTTAGATGTCCTTCAATTATATTCATGTCTTTTCTTTTAGCGGGGCCAGTTTGGATAGATCCGGCAGATTGTGTTTGCACTTTCCTCGCGGTTTCTTTTAAAAGAGGTTTTAAAAGATTAAAACTAATACCAGATTCTATGCAATATTGCTCTGCTTCACTATACAAGTGATTCGTGAAATTATTAACAACGACCGCTGCCAAATGTAATTTTTTTCTGTTCTCTGAAGAATGCACCGAGACCATTGTGCTGATGGTTTCTGCCAGTTTAATCAGCTTAGCTTCAAACGTAGGATTCGAGGCTTCAATTAAAATAGGAATAGGTATGCTCTTACCGGCATGATCAGTTGTAAGTGTTTGGAGCGGGTAAAAAGATCCATAGTTTGAACGATTCTTTAAGTTGGCTATCGCTACGCTTCCAGATGTATGAACTACCGGTATTTTGGTGAGTATTTCTTTTGCAATTTGTTCTATGCTGTCGTCCGGTGTTGCAATTATGATCAGATCTAAGCTGCTGTCAAAGAGCTTAATGTCTGCAATTACACTTGGTTGGCAACCAGTAATAAACGTATTTAAAGATTTTCGGTTTCTCGTGAAAACTTGTGCAACTTCAATTCCTGAATTTTTGAATTTAACAGTCAGATTTGTAGCGACATTTCCTGAGCCGATTATTCCAATTCTTTTGATTTCTTGCACTTCAATTCGCTTATCAAACAAATGTACTTAAAAAGAGAAAGAATTGATCTAATGAGCTGAACTATTGCATTGAATATGGTGTTTAATATGCAACAAAACCTTTTACCGAATTTAAGAGCCAATCAAAATATTCAACGAGCCAATTGTTTAATTACATTTGTGCCGAATTATTTTCAATTAGCACAAGTTTAAGCGGAAATGAGCGTACTAAAACAAATCTTTTTATCTACCACAACCATGGGGCTGCTCATGCTTGTTTTTCTGTCCGCTATTGGCATTGCTACTTTTATCGAAAACTCAGATTCTACTGAAGCAGCCAAAATATTGGTCTACAATGCGACTTGGTTTGAATTGGTTTTAGGACTATTACTCTTGAATCTCGTTTACAATACCTTTCGATATAAAATGTGGCGATGGGCTAAAATTTCCACGTTAACCTTTCACCTCGCATTTGTTGTCATCTTGATTGGTTCTGGAATTACACGCTTTACAGGCGAAGAAGGAATTATAAAAGTAGGTGAACAAGAATCGGTAGGATATATGTATTCTGCAGAGCCGTATTTAAAGATTACTGGGTTAAATGAAGATGGAACGCAGACATCCATAGAAATGCAAAAATGGTTTTCAAGATCGTCGCCTGCTTCGAATGATTTTGAAATAGCATTTCCAAGAAAATCAGGTGATTTATTATTTCAATATGCAGCGTTTGTTCCGAATGCTAAGGATACGATACTGGATACAATCATAGGTTCGGAGATACTGGAGTTTGTTATAGAAGGAAAAACATTCTACTTGGCCGATGGTGCAATCATAGCTTTGAAGGATGATTTGTATTTGTCATTTAACAACGAGTCTAAGACCTCTTCTGTTCAAATTACATCTGATATGGGAGACCTGTTCGTAGAAACTCCTTTTGATGGGCTTTACAAGAACATGGAGGCTCTTACTGTAGAAGATAGAACGAATGCTTCTGGTATCATAATGGATACCATCGCTCGTAACATGCAGTATCCTTTTAAGGAGCGAATACTGTATAATTTTAATGGAGTGCAAATGGTGCTTAAAAAGAGACACGATAACGCACAGCTTACCCTGAAAACATCTGATGTGAAAGATGAAGGTTTAGATGCACTGGTTTTAAATGCATTTAGTAAGAATAAAACAAGACAGCTGGTATTACGAGGAGGCAAAAGTCGGCAAGGAATTCCGTTTCCATTTATTTTTGACGGTGTTCAGTACATGGCTACTTATGGTTCTAAAGTAGTTCCATTGCCATTTCAAGTTGGCCTTCAGGATTTTCGGCTTATTAATTATCCAGGATCAAATGCACCGTCCTCCTTTGAGAGTGATGTAGTGATTACAGATACGACGAACGGTAAGGAGCTGAAAAGAACCATTTTGATGAATAAGTATTTGGATTACGGTGGTTACAGGATGTTTCAGAGTTCTTACGATTCTTCGGTTCCTAATGGCGAAGAGGATATTACCATCCTGTCTGTTAATAAAGATGCCTGGGGTACAATTGTTACTTATCTAGGTTATTTATTGATGACACTCGGTTTTGTGATTACACTTTTCTTTAATTCTTCCAGGTTTAGAGAACTTTCAAGACTGATTAAAAAAACGCGAAAACAGAAACTGACACTGACTATTTTGCTTTTGATGTCTGTAAACCTTGTTGATGCGCAGGATCCTGCATATACACCTGTCCCAAAAGTGCATGCGGATGCAGTCGGTCGGATTTGTGTTCAAGACGTAAATGGTAGAATCAAGCCTGTTCAAACCTTGGCGACAGAAGTTTTAAGGAAAATTTCGAAAAAGGATACTTATGACGGGCAAAGTGCTACACAAGTATTTTTGGGAATGACATTTAGGCCTGACCATTGGCAGGATGTTCCGGTAATTTGGGTTAGAAACGAAGAGTTAAGAAAAAAAATAGGTATTTCTGGTAAATATGCCGCTTTTACGGATTTTACCAGCACAGGTAAAAACGGTGATTTATTGATCAAACTTGAGTCTGATCAAGCTATTGCTTTTCAAACACCCGAATCGAGACGTAATGCTTATCAAAAAGAGGTTTTAAAGACGTATGATAAGTTGAATTTGCTCATCCAGATTTTTAATAAACAAACGCTTAAAATATTTCCAATTCAAGGAGATGTGAATAACGCATGGTCGTCGGGAACGGAATCCAACCTTGCACAGATTACCACCGCAATAGATAGTCTAAGCGCTTTACAATTGTTAGTGGCATATGAAGTGACCATGCGCAAAGGCTGGCAAGAAAATGATTGGACTGGGGCTGATAATTTGATTGCTCAGGTGAACTCTTATCAAAGAGAAATCGCCAATTCAATCATGCCGAGTGCGGTTGCAGTGGAGGTAGAAATCAGCTACAACAACCAAAGAGCGCTAGATAAGCTCTATCGGTATTACTTTCTCTTTGGCATGCTGGTTTTATTGATTGAAATTTTCTTTATTGTGTTGAGTGTTCGAAGAGAAAAAGCACACAAAATCTTTCGAATTTCTGCTACAGTTTGTATTGGTGTATTGGCTATTTGGCATGCGTATGCATTGGGTGGTCGCTGGTATATTTCTGGGCATGCTCCTTGGAGTAACGGGTACGAAGCATTGACATTTATTGCATTTATGTCGGTGTTGGCTGGGTTAATTTTTTCTAAAGGTTCTCGATTAACCGTTGGAGCAAGTGCATTGCTTGGAGGTATTCTGTTAATGACGGCCCACCACAGTAATTATGATCCTAATATTTCCAATTTAGTTCCCGTACTAAAATCAATTTGGTTAAACATTCATGTTGCTGTAATAACCGGAAGCTATGGGTTCTTAGGTTTAGGAGCTATTTTAGGTTTTATTACGATGATGTTGCACATGTTTCGTTCAAAACGAAATGTGAAAAGTATTGATTTGAGTACGTTAGAATTAACGTACATCACAGAAATGACAATTACGATTGGATTGATTATGGCCGCAATTGGAACGTTTTTAGGAGGTGTTTGGGCCAATGAGTCATGGGGACGTTACTGGGGTTGGGATGCAAAAGAAACTTGGGCGCTTGTAATCGTCTTGTGGTATGCAATACTCCTTCATTTAAGATTTATCCCTGGAATGAAAAGTAAATTTCTCTTTAGTGTTTTAGCTATGTGGAGTTACTGGACGGTGCTCATGACTTTCTTCGGAGTGAATTATTATTTATCCGGATTGCATTCTTACGCGAAAGGAGATGCGCCGCCATTCCCAATGTGGGCTACAATTACCATTGCAGTACTGGTCTTTTTTACCATTGCCTCATCGGTACTCTTCATCAGGTCTAAAAGAAATAAAATTCAAGAATAATGACAAGTTTACACCAATATACAGCAGCGTCTATTTCAGGTGGAGAATTTGATTTTTCCAAATTAAAAGGTAAAAAAGTAA
Organism: Crocinitomicaceae bacterium; assembly: GCA_018663635.1. GTDB lineage: Bacteria > Bacteroidota > Bacteroidia > Flavobacteriales_D > Parvicellaceae > UBA10066. The sequence continues at coordinate 4,133 of JABJPZ010000288.1, read as the reverse complement.
TGCTTGTGAATGTTGCTTCAGAATGTGGATATACTTCGCAGTATGAGCAGTTGGAAGAGTTATATCAAAATACCAGTCGAGAAATGTTCGAAATAGTTGCTTTCCCCTCTAATCAATTTGGAGGGCAAGAGCCCGGTTCAAATGAAGAAATAGCCCTGTTTTGCTCAACTAAATTCCAAGTTACTTTTCCGTTGATGGCTAAAATTAGTGTTGTAGGTGCTGAACAGCATGAAATCTATCAGTTTCTTGCTAAATCTGCTTCGAACAAGATGCAAGACTCAATTTTGAAATGGAATTTTCATAAGTATCTGGTAGATGAACGTGGTCAAGTTGAGCATTCTATTCCCTCTGGAGTTTTACCCATTGACGATGAAATTGTAAATTGGATAAATGGATGATGTAAAATTAGATATCTTGGCAATTGCTGCGCACCCGGATGATATTGAATTGTCATGTGCAGGCACATTGATAAAGCACAAGCTGCAGGGAAAAAAAACAGGAATTCTTGATCTTACTCGAGGAGAGCTTGGAAGTAGGGGTAATAGCGAAATCAGGCAGCAAGAAGCCATGAAGTCTGCTGAGATCTTAAACCTTGATGTGCGTGTGGGATTGGATTTAGGAGATGGTTTTTTTGAGGAGAATGAAGAGAGTTTGAAAGAAGTGATTACTCATATTCGGAGGTTTCAGCCTGAAATCGTCTTGTGTAATGCGATTTCAGATCGGCACCCTGATCACGGACGTGCTTCTCAGTTGGTTTCTAGGGCTTGCTTTCTTTCAGGACTCAAAAAAGTGGTTACAGTATTTAAGGACGAAGTTCAAGACAATTGGCGTCCAAAATCAGTATATCATTATATTCAAGACCGGGCAATTAATCCAGATTTTATTGTTGATGTTACTGAAGTTTATGAAACGAAGATTAAGTCTATTTCAGCATTTTCGTCCCAGTTCTTTGATCCTGAAAGTTCAGAACCTGAAACACCTATTTCAAGCTTGGATTTCTGGAATTACATAGAAGCAAGGGCCAGGTCACATGGAAGATTGATTAATGTGAAATACGGCGAGGGATTTACTGTTGAAAGACCAATAGGTATATCCGACTTAACCGCTTTAGATTAGCGGTTTGATTTTAAGCTCAATTTCAAATTTAATCAGAGGGCTTTGAGGCCAATTTTGAATTTTCGAAAGATAATCTTTGCGTGAATATATAGCACACTTCGTATTTCCAACTTGGTAAAGATATTGATGTTCTTCGGGTGGAATTCCGTCTAAAATTCCCGCTAAAACACTCCATCTGGGTTTTTCTGGTGAATTTCCATAGTCATGCCAAACAATGGTAGCTTTTTCAGGATTAATCCAATCGAATATTTTTGCAGAATCACTTTTTACTGCCTCATAATGGTGATCTCCATCAATAAAAACGAGGTTAGGTACAATATCCAATTCTTTAAAGTCAAAATTCAAAGAATCGCCTTTAAGGTGTTTGATTGCAGGATTGTTTTTGCTCAGTAATTCTATTTGATCTAAATAGGATTGGTCGTAACCTAATTGAGCTATTCGATCATTAGATAAATTGAAGGTGAAACATTTATTGGTAAATGGAGCTACGGTAGAACAGCTCTCACCACGCCAGGTTCCTATTTCAAAGTAATTGCAATTGTCGATTTCTTTGGCTAACGATTGAAGTAATAATAAATCTGTTATTAAGCTGCCACCATCCAAAAACAGGTATTCTGATAATTTTGATTCCTTTACTAGTTCTTGAAAGGCAATAACTGGAAGGCCGTTTTTGAGACCATACTTTGAGTTAACCAAGTCATAATACACACTATCGTGATCGATGATTTGATTAATAAGGTGCGGTTTCTTTTTTAGAATCTTTATTGCTTGGGTTAATTTGCCAATTTTACTCATTCCATTACTTTTAGCCAATTAGAACAGTCTCTTCCCGTTAATTCCTTCAAATGTGGCAATTGTTTTTGAATTAATGCAGTCACCACTTCCATATTTTCTTCAGAAATCAGCTGATTCTCATTAATATTAGAATCAGTCAGAGCTGCAGTTTCTGCTCTTGTCATTATTTTATGTCGCCAGTTTTTATTAGGGACGAGTGTCCTGAAAACACCTTTTAATAGTATCGGTTTTTTCTTAATGGTTTTTAGTAAGTCTGGGTGTTTGATGTGTTGCCGCTTGTTGGATTGGATTGCATTTATACTTTCCCTTTGATCTACGCCAAGAAATGCTTCAATTCGTTGAACTGTGTCTTTAAAATCAGCTTTCAAGTCTTCGTGAAAGACAAAAAGAACCTGTTTGAAAAGTTCTGTATACCTTCTGATCTGTTGTTCAAAATCGACGGTGTCTATGTACTTAGGTCGATATTTGAATTGAACGCCACGAGGAATTCTTTCGTTTCTATGGTCTGCGTTTAATGCCTTGTTCAGGTCTATTTCGGATTCGTCACCACCCTTTAAATGCTGGTTGTGCAAAGACGGAATCAGCTCCATGGGGTTCCGCAAGAAGATAATTATTTTACAATCAGGGTTTAATTCATGTATTTCTTGAGCGGCAGTTTTACTATAAAGGTACCAGACTGAAGCATCGCCAATTAATTGGTTGTTTCGAAATTGATCAATTATTCCTTTGTAATTTACCGCCGAATCTCTCTGAAGTAATTCCAAATCTTGTCCCAATAAATGGGAATCTTTTCCGAGAAACGAAATGTCCGACCGCTCACTTAAACTAGCGAACAGTGAGGTGGTTCCGCATTTGGGGGCGCCTACAATAGAGAAATTTAATATGTTGTCAATAGTTTTCAAATTACTGAGACATTGATTCCGAATTTATTTTTAAGCTGGTAGGCGAGTAGTAGGTTCCAAATGGCTAAAGCGCTTACTGTAGCGATAGAGGCTCCAAGTAATCCATAATCAGGGATTAAAATCAGATTCAATAGGAGGTTTATGGTCAAAGTGATTGCTGATATTTTAAAAACGGATTGTTGGGCATTTGCCATGTTAAGTGCATTGCCGACCGGCCCCATAAAGACATTGAATAATTGGCCAAAGCTTAAAATAACAAGAGGTGCAGCGCCTAACAAATAATCTTCACCAAAGAAATTCAAGAAAAAGTCCGGCATGATTGTAAAAGCAATACAAAGAATCAATCCAAAAGCAAACACGATTCGAAGTAAGGTCTTGATAGCAATCAGGTTGCCTGCTTTCGAAGGATCATTAAAATATTCCACGAAGTAAGGCGCGAAAACAGCATTCAGCGTTAACAGCGGCATGGCAATAAAATTTGTAAGGTTCAGATCAATTTTATACGTTCCGACTTCAGAAACAGTAAGTGGCCAAAACCCCAGCATTAATACGTCGGCTAAGTTATTCGTCATGGCAACAAAAGAAAGAAAGAAAAATGTCCAGGCTGCTTTTTTGTATTTACTATCAACTCGAATACCATTTTGTTGATCGTTTATTTTGATTTTGCTCATCATAATTGCGGTCATCAACGCAACGAATATTGCTCCTGTGTTGATGAGGATTATCCATGGAATAGAGAGGTTGCCAAATATTCCAATTACGGTTGCGATTGCTATGATAAAAATACCTGGTCGAATCAATTTCTCACAAACGATAGCTAAGTCATTCCGTTTCTTACCGATTAAGTATGCTTTCAGTAGTAGTAAAAGTGAAAAAAACGGTACAGCAGCAGCAGACAGCAATAGAGCTAGTTTGAGCATCTCGTCGGTTACAAAAAGGATTGTTCCTAATATCAGCAGACTACCAAGGAAAAATGAAATCAACAAGGCGTAATTAATGGATCGGGATAACAAAGCGCTTTTCAATTCTTCCGAATGGTTTGGGTTGCTGATTTCGCGCGTTAAGAGCACATCGTATCCAATTAAGCCCATGTGTGCAAGAAAAGTAATCCAAGAAAAAGATACTACATAAACGTTATAAGCTTCTTTACCGGCAATATTGGTCATATACAGATTAAGGACCAAACTTACAGCTAAACCCGTAAACTGGAGTAAAAGAGAAAGGGATCCTTTTTTTGCAATTTCTGTAAGCTTCATGCCGTTCTTTGAAAGATATAAAACGTAAAGTTGAAATTTTTATTCCAAATAAAAGTCATGTAGA
>JABJPZ010000287.1 GCA_018663635.1 Crocinitomicaceae bacterium | reverse complement strand
ATTGATCCTCTTATGGAATTTAAACCCCCATTTATTAATGTAACCTACCATAGAGAAGAACATGTTTACAAGGAGCGCAATGACGGTCTGTTACAAAAAGTTTCTGTTCGGAAAAGGCCAGGTACAGTCGGAATATGTGCGGCCATCATGAATAAATACCATGTAGATGCAGTTCCGCATATTATTTGTGGAGGATTTAACAAAGAAGAAACTGAAAATGCGCTTATTGATTTACAATTTTTAGGTATTGAAAATATTTTAGCACTAAGAGGGGATCCAATAAAAAATGAAACGCACTTTATTGCAAATAAAGCAGGGCATAAATATGCCGTGAATTTAATTGATCAAGTTGTGGAAATGAACAGTGGTAATTTCCTTCACGAGGAAACAGGCAACTCAGCAGCAACAAATTTTTGTATAGGTGCAGCAGGGTATCCTGAAAAACACTTTGAATCAATGAACTTGAAAACGGATTTAAAGCACCTAAAAGAAAAAGTAGATGCTGGCGCCGAATTTATTGTTACGCAAATGTTTTTTGATAATCAGAAATATTTTGACTTTGTAAAATCGTGTAGAGAAACTGGAATTAACGTACCGATAATACCAGGACTAAAGCCCATTACAACACTCAAGCACATCTCCTTTTTACCTAAATTTTTCCATATTGATTTTCCAGAAGAATTATCTAATGAACTGGAAAAATGCACTTCAAATGCCGAAGCAAAAGAAGTTGGAATAGAATGGGGAATTAAGCAATCAAAAGAATTGGTGGATTATGGCGTGCCCTTATTGCACTACTATACAATGGGCAAAGGTGCTTCAGTAAAAAAGATTGCCTCAGAAATATTCTAATATTAATAAGTACTAGCTTATCTTTATTACTCATCAGTTTAGCGCCATGACAAAAGTCATTTCATTTATTAGTAGAAAAGGGGGGACAGGAAAAACCACTAACGCTATTAACTTGGCTACTTTTTTGAGTGATGGTAAAAAAAAAGTGCTCGTTCTTGAAACTGATGCCAATTACACTTTAAACTCGCTTAGAAAGTTAGAGCTCTTTAAGCTCAAACAAAAGAAGGATACCTATTTCAAAATAGTAGGTTCCCAAGACAATAGAGTAGCATCTGAAATCGTTTCTTTAAAGGCGAGAAACAACTATGACTACATCATTGTAGACAGCGCTGGGAAAACGACAGATAAAGGAATAAGAGAGCTCTGTTTAGAAAGTAACATGGTTCTAATTACAACAAGCATTACTCAGAACGATTTGCTTGTCGCATTTCAAACAGTAAAAGACTTAATGCCAGCAACTGTGTTGAATAAAGAATTAAAGTTATGCTTATTGGCTAATCGTATTCCCAGATTTACACGAATGTCATCGGTGAGAACACAACTTGCTTTAATCAACATCGATGTTATTGACACCTATGTTCCGCAACGTAAGAATTATACAACTCCTAGCACCATCAAACCAGACCGCCATTATAAATACGTGGGGGAACAAATAATTAAACAATTAGGATAGGATGACTAAGAAGAATACATTAAACGATTTGAACGATTTTCTTTCTGAAAACCCCAACGAAATTGAAGTTGAAGCTGCTTCGATTGAAGAATTTTTGAAAAGTAAACCCACATCACTTGTTGAAATCAACGAGCTGGCTGAAAAAAAAGAATTAAAAAAATTGAACGGCACGTCGAAGGAAGAAATTGCTAATTACATTCATGCTCTTGCCAAAAGTGAAAATAAAAGTTTCGCCGAAATTTGGCTCGAGGTATTAAAAATAGGATCTGGTCAGGATCCGCTACTAGAAAACACGACAATAATTCAAGCAATCCGCTCTTTGAGAATTAACTCGACTGCAGTTGCTTCAGATGCAATTTCCTACTTACTGAAGAAAGGTAAAAGATGATTTTTACAAGAAACCTTAATCTCAGTATCGTAATTCATCGACTCATCTTCGCAGGTCTCATTATTTTAATCCCATTGGGGAGTGCAGGACAATACGGCGGAAAGAAAAATATGTATACTGGTTATACGGCTATCAATGAAGGGCTTGAAAAGTCTCGAAGCATTTTGGGACAGAGCATTGATAAAATATATTACGACCTTACATTAAAATACCAAACTGAGGGAGATGTGTTCCTTTCCAAATTTAATTTGGGCATGAATATTAGAGATACAACCCAAAAGCTTATTACTTATATCAATGAATTAAAAGTATTGTTAATTGCTAAATGTGAAGATTTAAAACGTTACGAAATTGAAGCTCAGGACACCATCATCAGTCTTAAGTATTTGAAAAATTATGACGATTGCATTACCCCTTCCGAAATTATTTACGGCACTCTGAACTCCAAACCAAAAGCTGGCCCTTTTTCTGCTGTTGAATTGGTTCAGAAACTGAACCACTTTCAACAAACAGTGGATAGTGTTTTTGTCGATAATACTACTACTAATTCTTTAGATAATCATCTTGGCTATACTACCCGGCACCAATGGAAAAGCGGCGGATTTAAAAACAAGCCTTTGGCCGCTGTAATAACCTTACTATCGAAATTGCAGTTAGATATTAAACTTCAAGAAGTATATATTATTAATCACTTAATTAACGCTACCGAATAAGTATTGTAGAAGGCACTTGATAAATCT
>JABJPZ010000286.1 GCA_018663635.1 Crocinitomicaceae bacterium | reverse complement strand
TTAACTTATTGAGTTTATAAGGTGTTTTTTTGGATAAAGGTTGTGTAGTAAATAGTTGTCCTTCAAGCATATATTATTTCATTTATCGATTGTAAATGAACTTTAATCGAAATTAAAATACAATTTATCGAAAGTTTGCAAAATAATATATTAGTTTTACGGCCATCAAGTAATTATTAGAAAATAAAACACCAATCATGATAACCTTACCTAAAACTATTTTAAAGACCGTACTTTTATTTACAATATGCTCCACTCTTGCTGTATTCAATAACAGTTGTGATGAGTCTGAGAATCTACTTACGGAGAGATCGGCAGCAGATTGTTCTATTGATACTTCTAATGTTGTCGTTAACAGTCTACCTTGTGATTCAGCAATTACATTGGAGCTGCTGGCTGGCCAGACTATTCCTGTTGGTTCTGTGAGTATTCACTCGGATGGTACTAATCTTACGGTAGTCTACACAACTACTGGAGGTTGGGTAATGGATGAGACGCATTTGTTTGTAGGAAATTGTTCTGACGTTCCGCTGAATGCTGCTTGCAATCCTAAAATTGGTCAGTTTCCATACAGCGAAGACCACATTCCTGGTGTGAGTACTTACGCTTATGTTATTCCGTTGAGTTCTATTCCAGATTGTTTTTGCTTCATTGCGCATGCTGCAGTATCGAATGCTGGTTTAGGCGGTGGAGCCTCTGAGGAAACTGCTTTCGCTAATGGAGAAAATGAACTTCCTGGCGATCGATGGGGTTGGTTCTCTATTTTTTGTCAAGAGGAATGTGACCCTTCAGTGGATAGCTGTTTTTTTCGAACTCAAACACAGGGTGGTTGGGGTTCTGTTCCGAGCGGAAATAATCCTGGTTCTTATCTTCACGATAATTTTGATGGCGCGTTTCCTTCAGGAATTACGATTGGCTGTGCTAATACGGTAACATTGAATTCTGCTCAGGCGGTAACAGATTTTTTGCCTCAGGGAGGTGGGCCACTTGCACTCACGGCAGTTTATGTTGATCCAACTTCACCATTAATAAGTACGCTTGCTGGTAATCTCTTAGCAGTATCGTTAGCGCTTGGTTTCGATTCTTATGATTCCTCTTTTGGGTTATCCTCTGGGTACCTTGGAGATTTGATTATAACTTCTGGAACTTTTTCAGGTTGGACATTAACAAATTTAGTTGATGAGGCCAATCTGGCTTTGGGAGGTTGTTCGTCCTCTTATGGACTATCTGAATTAAATGATGCTTTAGCTAACGCGAGTTCTTCTTTCACGGATGGTGATACATCTTCAGGGTTTTTAGCCTGTCCTTAATGAAATATTAATAGGGGTCAAATGTCATTTCCTTATGGCTAAATAATGTTCATTGCCTTTCTAATACTTTATTTAGCATCATCTGATCTAATCTTTTGGCGTAAGTAATTAAATCGTTTAATAATGAAGAAACGTCTTCATCAGTAGCCATTGGGAAGATTTTATTAATTTCTGCTATTGTGGTGTTAATAATCATTTTGGCCTTTGCAGTCTCGCTAGAGCCGTGGTGCTCAGCCATTATTTTGATGGCTCTGTTCATTGTGGCAATAGCAAGCATTTTTTTATGTTCGGATTCAATTAAAAACTCTAATTTTCCTGTTTTGTCGCTCCATTTTAATCGAGCCAGCTTCTCCTGAACAATTTTTTTGTTTTGTGCATAGTCATAATAGGTTAGGATTATTTTTAACGGTTGTTTTTCTATTGCTTTGGTAGGTTTATTCAAATCGAAATGAACCAGTGCCAGTTTGTTTAGGCCAGGATAAATGTTGCCTATATCCATATTAAATTGCTCTGTATTTACTGTTTTGGCCTTAAAGCCGTAAAGTTGTCTGTAGATTAGCTGGTCATTGTAGGTTACTTCAATTTTTGCATTTCGGGCGACGGGAAAAATAGAGCTGATAATTTCTTTTACAAATACGTCATTCATTTTTTTGGCGTCTCCTACATAATGCATTAGTCCGCCACCAGCTGTTGCCAGCTGGCTTAAAAGAGCTTGATTGTAGCCCTCTCCAACTCCAATGCACGATACTGCTATTCCTTCGTCAATGTGCTTTTTAGCAAGTTGAATCACTTCAGAAATAGGTGTGGAGCCATAGCCGTCAGACAATAAAATGACCTTGCTTGCGTCACAAGTTCCTTTGTTTTTATTTACTTCTTCAAACCCTTTTAAAAGTCCATTGTAGATGGATGTGCCTCCACCGGCTTCGATGTCTTTGAACATTTCACGGATATATGCGCCATTTCCAAATTTTTGAGCAGGTACAGAAACCCTTGATTGACTATCGAAAACCACCAGGGAGATAATGTCTTTAGGCCGAAATTCTTTGGATAATTCCAGCAAGCTTTGTTGCAAGCTCTCTATTCTGTCATATCCGGCCATTGAACCGCTTTTATCTAGAACAAAGCACAAGTTGATTGCTGGTGAATTGCTTTGATCAATCATCTGATTGTGCCTTTCTCGATTGGCAGAATTAAACCCAATTTCTAATAATGCTTCTTTGGAATTTGAATTTACTTCAGGATTCCCCCATTTCGCATATAACTCAAGGTACTGTTCTTTGGGTGCTTGATATTGCTTCTCAATAAATTCATCAAACTTTTTTGTGAATACTTGATTTGGTGTTGGAACGAATCTTTCTGGGAACTGCAGCCTTTCCAGCGGGATGTATGTGGTCTGCAGAAAACCATTTACAAAACCTTTCTTTTTACTCAAGTCTATTACGTCTACATCCTTTTCGTAATTAAAATCAATCAGGTATTTTCTTTGAATGGGTAATAGGAAATCTGCTTCTCCATTTTCATTTGTTTTTGCTTTATAAACTTTATTGCTTTTGAGCATTTTTAAGTAAACGGGTTCTCCTTTTGCGAAGCCAGATCCATGTTGCTTTACTTTTAATTTAAAAAAAGCTCTACTGGAAGTGGGTGAGGATTGATCATTCAGTTCTTGAACAATGGTGTCGCCAGTTTGAATTTCTTTTACATTACTGGGCTCATATTTGAACTCCATATTGTAATAAGCTGGTCTTTTGCCCATTTTGTAAAACTGAAATTCTTCAATACCATCAATGTCAATGTGGTATTCGTTGTCGAGAGGTAATTTGAATCTGGCTATTCCCGATTTGTTTGTTGTTGCTGTAAAGGTCTTTTGGAGTTGATAACAGGTTAGACCAACGAAATAATTTGTAAGTGGTTTTCCGGATTTCCTTTTCAATTTCAGCTCAAATAATCCATGCGAGTCTGAAGGTTGATCTTTGGATGTAATCTTTTGTTTAATCGTGATAATGTTTAATTTGCTTCTATCTACTGGTGTGCGATTTTCTCTTTTCCATCTTTCGTAATTGTAGGTAATTGTTCGGGTGTTAATACTTTTACCTTGTGCAGGCACTTTTACGCTCCATTCCTCTCTGATCTCATTTATGCTGATGAGCCATTCCTTTCCACCTTTAAGAATGATTTTTAATTGACCTGAGGCATTCGTGGTGGCAAATATTTTTTGGCGTGAATCAATTTCAGTGAAAATGATTTTTGCTCCGGCTAGATGCCTTAATTTTGTATCCTTTACAGTCAGTGTGTAGTCAACTGTTCCGACCATGTTTTGTGCCATGGAATTGTAACAAATCAATAATAGGATTATTGTAAGAATGCGCGTAATCATATGTGTTCAGTGTTGCAGTTGTTCGATGGGTTCGTTCAGAATCAGAAGAGACCTATCTAATCTGATGCTTTATCCATGTTTAAGCATAACTTGGTAAGGTTAAAAAGTAACAGTTTCGATTTGTTGTTTTTACTGGGCTACTCTATAGACGAATGATTTCATTCCCTGCCATAGGGTTGATTTTTCTTTCGTCATTCCATTTCTAGAGGCAACCATTTGTGAGGCAATATTTTCAGGATGAATAATTGAAATGACCGAGTCCAGAAACAATTGGTTAAACGCCACTTTCTTGAAATGTTTTGCAGCCTCGGTCGCATATCCATTTCCGCGGTATTCTTTCCTTATGTGATAGCCGATTTCAACTTCATCTAGTCCGTCTAATTTTTGGCGAATTAATCCGCATTGACCGATTAGAACACCCGATTCTTTATCTATTAAAGCCATAAGGCCAAACCCCTCGTCTTGATATCGCTGAATTTGTTTGGTGATCCAATCGTGCGCATAATTTTCATTATACTGCATGGTACTTGGATAATATTCGAACACATCCGTGTCTTTTAGGAATAATTCCCAGGAATCGATGTCATTTTCGGTTAACATCCGTATGGACAGTCGTTCTGTATTCTGATTGGTAAGTCGCGCGTGCATAGCACTTTTTAGTTTAAATAGTATTCCCTAAGATACATTCTTTTTTTTGTCATCCATGGCGGTAAGCATATTCAATAATTGATAGGTCAATTATCTTATTCCTGCGTTATTAAATTTTACTTTCTGTTATCTTGATTATTTCAGCCTCCAGATTTTGAGCCATTTCCTGAATTTTTTCACCCCTTGAGATAATGTCAGATACGTAATCAGTATCGTCCAGGTCTTTACAATTGATTTTAACATTCATAAAGGCGCCCATAACTGCTGTCCTCGCACAAAGTGCACCTACTCCGGCATCTGTTACAGAGTTGGGGTTGCCAGTTTCTGCCATTGCTTTAATAATGTGCATGGACTCGTAAGCGGTTTCCATTACCTGAAGCGGAATTGCAATGGCGTATTTCGTAGCTTTTATAATTTCTTGTTTGCGCAGTTTGATTTCTAATTCGTTTCCTTTTGGTAACCTAAAGGCATCCATGATTTTATTAAAAGAATTCGTGTCTTCGTCTACCAGTCTAATCAATTCATTTTTGTATCGTTGGCCTTTTTCTGCCCAAATCGAAAACTCTTTCCAGCGATCATCCCACCCTCGCTTATGGGAAGACAAATTAGCAACCATCGTTGCTAAGGATATTCCCAGAACTCCCGCATACGCTGAAATGGACCCGCCTCCTGGTGCTGGACTTTCGGAAGCTGTTTCGTTCGCGAAGTCTGTTAGGGTAAGGTCTACTAATTTTTGCTCATTACCTGCATTGAGCATGTATTCGATAATTCTTTCTTCTGGTTTAAATGGTCCAAGTTCATCCAGCCCCAGGCTCTTAACAGCAATTTTAATAAGCTCAGATTCTGAAACTCCAACGGACCTTTGTTGTTTTTCTAAGAAATATTTCCCTGCTTCTAAAATGGCATTCAGGGGCACTAATCCGACAAGCTCGGAACCTGTAACTCTGATTCCCCGGATTTGCGCTTTGCTAGCAACTTCATCAAAAGCTTTGTGAATAGACGTGACGCTAATATTGGTTAAATTCATAGAGATTTGGGCTACACCATATTCTTCAATAAACCATCCAATAGCTTTTACGGATTTTAATGTTCCAGGAGTCCAGAGGTCATTTCCATCGGAGTCCTTTATAATTTTGCCGCTTAAAGTTCCGCCTTCTCGGGCTACCCTTCCTTTTTCTCTTACGTCAAATGCGATTGCGTTAGCGCGCCGGGTAGAAGTGGTGTTTAAATTAACATTATAGGCTATTAAAAAATCTCGTGCAGAAATTGCTGTTGCTCCTGTTGATTGAGCTCCTTCATAATTGTCAGGCCCGAAATCAGGCTTCCATTTAGGGTCAGATAATTTCTTTTTTAACCCTTCGTATTCTCCAGATCTTACTGTAGCTAGATTTCTTCGTTCTTCTTTTTTTGCGGCGTTTTCATAGAAATAAACAGGGATATTTAGCTCGTTACCAACACGTTCTCCGAGCTGGTGTGCGTATGAAGCTGTTTCTTCCATGGTAATATTTGCAATGGGCACCATCGGGCAAACGTCAGTTGCGCCCATTCTTGGGTGTTCACCACTGTGTTTGCTCATGTCAATTAATTCTGAGGCTTTTTTAATGAGTTTAAATGCTGCTTCTACTACTGACGAAGGTTCGCCCACGAATGTAATTACGGTTCTGTTGGTGGCTTTTCCCGGGTCGACGTCTAATAGTCTCACTCCACTTACGGTTTCGACTACATCTGTTATTTGCTTAATGATGGATGTATCTCGTCCTTCACTTATATTGGGTACACATTCAATTAATTGCATGGAATTTTGTTTGATTTAATAATCCTCTAAAAGGTTTAGGATTGATTAAAAATATTGCCGAAGTTATTATTTGAATTTTGTATGCGGTAATTTTTTTAGGATTATTTTAAACAGGTGTAAATTTTTCTTTTTAAAATTTCATTGATTTGATACGTACCGTTTAAAATAGGTCTGCCTAATTGCTTATTGATTTTAATATTTGTAATCAGCTGATTTTCCTGAATTCTGATTAACATAGACGACAATAACATAGTCTTCTTGTTTCGTAGGATACCGGATGTCTTTGATGTTGAAATACAGCTTTTTTGTAGACTGTTTTCGGCATTTGTCGCCATGTGCATCGTGTATGAGCGCTAAACCAATTTTTGGAGGAAGACTTTTTTGGTAGGCCCTGTTTCCGTAAAGGGTGAAGTCGTGTTTTTCACAACCGCTGAAGGTTGCATCAATTTCTAATATGTCACCAGTGATGCTTAGGCTGTTGATATTTACAAAATCAATGGGCTTAGGCAGAAGCATGGTCTCCTTCATTTGTATGTTTGCCACAATAGGTTCTGCAGATAGCGCTTCATCAGCCGCTACTGCTGGTTTTTTAGATTTGCAAGCACTTGTTGCTAAGAGAGAGCAAATTACGATTCCAGATAGTTTTATAAGTTTCATCACTTTTTGGTTTTGGTGTTAAAGTAATAAATCAAAAACTATTCCAATTGAAATTTTTGATGAAAATTGTGCTGTCTCTTTTCAGTTTGCTTAGGTAGCTTACAAATTTTTCGAATTTGATTTACTGTCAAGTACCTTTTGCAACGCATACATTTCGTCGCGCAATCTCCCGGCTTCCAAAAAATTAAGCTCTTTGGCCGCTTTTACCATTTCTTTTTTCGTTTTTTCAATGGCTTTTAATAGTTGCTCATTGGTCATGTAAGATATCACTGGGTCTGCCGCAATATCTACTCCTTCGGGCTCTTGATATGCCTTTTCTATTTTGTTTGATGCACCTACAGAAGACCTTTCGAGAATTTGCTCTCGAGTTGAAGTAATAGCGGTAGGGGTGATGTGGTGCTTAGCATTGTAGGCTGTTTGAATCTCTCGTCTACGATTAGTCTCGTCAATTGTACGTTTCATAGAGTCTGTGATCTTATCGGCGTACATGATGACTCGACCATTCACATTTCTCGCCGCTCTTCCCGATGTTTGCACCAGGCTTCTTTCTGACCTGAGAAAGCCTTCTTTGTCGGCATCTAATATGGCGACGAGTGAAACTTCAGGTAAATCCAGTCCTTCTCTGAGTAGATTGACGCCAACGAGTACGTCAAAAACACCTAATCTAAAATTCCTAATGATTTCAACTCGCTCAATGGTGTCTACATCGGAATGGATGTACGTAGTTTTGAGTCCAATTCGCTCCAGGTATTTATGCAGCTCTTCGGCCATTCTTTTTGTTAGTGTGGTAATTAGTGTTCTTTCTTGTTTTTCAATATTTGTCTGAATTTCTTCTATTAAATCATCAATTTGATTGAGGCTGGGGCGAACATGTATAATTGGGTCTAGTAAACCAGTTGGTCGAATAATCTGTTGAACGATCACTCCTTCAGATTTTTCTAGCTCGTAATTGGCTGGCGTTGCGGAGACATACAATGCCTGGTTTAAAATTATTTCAAATTCCTCGAATTTTAGTGGCCGATTATCCATAGCTGCCGGTAACCTAAAGCCGTGTTCAACAAGATTGATTTTTCTGCTTCTGTCTCCACCGTACATGGCTCTTATTTGTGGGATAGTAACATGGCTCTCATCTATAATCATTAGAAAGTCATCCGGGAAATAGTCCATTAAACAAAAAGGTCTAGTGCCTGGTTCTCTCCGATCAAAGTATCTGGAGTAATTTTCTATACCCGAACAATACCCAAGTTCCCTCATCATTTCTAAATCGAAATTGGTTCTCTCTTCTATTCTTTTAGCTTCAAGGTGGCTTCCTATTTCCTTAAAAAAGTCAACTTGTTTAGTTAAGTCATCTTGGATTTCAAAAATGGCTTGTTTTATTGTTTCCGGACTGGTCACAAATATGTTAG
>JABJPZ010000285.1 GCA_018663635.1 Crocinitomicaceae bacterium | reverse complement strand
GTTTTCAGCCGCTTGCTTAGCTGCTGCCGCCTTCTTCGCGTTTTCAGCCGCTTGTTTAGCTGCTGCCGCCTTCTTCGCGTTTTCAGCTGCTTGTTTAGCTGCTGCATTTTTTGTTGAGTCATCTGTACCACCTTGGTTTTTAGAATCAGACCCGTTTCCATTTAGTCCATTATTAGAGTTGCCGTTTTTAGTATTTCCACTCGAATTGCCACTGCTATTCCCAATAGTCTTTGAGCTACAGGGGCTATCAGGTCTTTTGCTCCCATTTCCATGCACTGGAGTCGCATTTGACTCAATACAAATCTCCCAATGTCCATTAGAACCCGCATGATTACTACCTACATCAACGGTTAGTACTCCAGTGAATAAATAGTACTGCCCATTTGAGAGTGGGTATGAACTTCCATTAACTACAGCGTTACCTCCGCCTGCAATGGGTTTGAAGTATGCGCTGCTGGCAGGACCAGAATAGCTAAATCCTGAATTCAAATCATTTCTATTGAAAGTTCCCGATGGAGTTATTAAACAAAATTCCCAATCAGAACTACCGGGATTAAACCGTGGTCCGCAAGGTTCATTATTAGAAGGAACACCATATACAACGTTCACGGTTTTATCTGCGGTTCCACAATCATTCTGAGCAATAATGATAAATTCGTTCGTGCCAGCATTGAGGGAGGTAAGCTTGACAATGAGCTGTCCAATACTAGGTTTTACAACATAATCTGAATGATTAAATCCATCTCGAGTAACTCCGATTGATGTAGCATTACTGATTGAGAAAACTAAATAATCTGATTGGCCTGTCACAGAAAGAGTAGTACCATCTAATACTGTGACAACATTAATTTGTGGATTATCACACGGGATGTCTGGGGCATCGTACTGCAGCGTGTAAGTGTTGGAAGTATCACCACAATCATTGGATCCAATTATTGTGAATACATTATCGCCATCATGAAGATTGGAGTAATTAACAACCATATTTCCATTTCCTGGGTCGAATGTAAAATTGGAATGCCCTGATCCGTCTTTTTGAACCGAAGCATCACTGGCGTTGCCGATGTATGCGGTAAACATGCCGTTATCCGCAGATACTGAGGCAACTGAACCACTGGCTTCTGCAATTACTAAAACGGGCTTGTCGCATGGGGCAATAGGAGGGTCAAAGTCTAAAAGAACAGTAATGATATCCTTGCCACAAGGATTGTGAGCAACAATTTTAAATTCGTTGTATCCTCGTTGTAATGAGCTATAATTTATTTCAATTCTGCCTGTAGTATTGTTATATACGAAATCAGAATAGTTACTTCCATCTCGTTTAATGGTAATTACCGCAGCATCCGAAATTAATCCTGTGATTTGACCACTTCCAACGTTTACCGTTAGCCTGTTGTTGAATTGGGGATCCATTTTAATGACGGGTAAATTGCAAGGTTCTTCAACTTTGTAAATGAGCTCTACTTCATCTTTCGCTGAGCCATGTGAATTCGAAACCATAATATTCAAATCATGCGTGCCCACATCAAGTGATACTGGAATTGAAACGGTATTTGCCAATGGGTTAAACGTGAAGGGCAAGCCTGACCCTTCTAATTGAACGCTGATTTCAGAAGAAGATATTATGTATTCAGTTTTTGCCATAACCACGAATGACGCGTTTTCCGTTGTATAAGAACTGGAGTTTGGCATGGTAAATTCGACTGTCGGCGGTGGTGTTTCATCGACGACAATTTCCTCAGCAATAATTTTGATTTGTGCTTCATCTGAACCACATTCATTCTTACCGGTAATAATGAGAAGATTCGCCCCTTCTTTTAACTTAAGTCCTGAAGTTACTTGATTAGACGCCTTGTTAAATGTAAACGGAATGGCAACATTATTAAGTGTAAGTTTAATCGATGCGTTGCTTTTTACATGGCTGATTGCGGCAGCAAACTTAAGTGTTGTTCCAATTACGTTTGAAGAATATGCGTTGGGTGAAATCAACTCAATTGAAGGTTCAATACACGGCGGTGCTTTTTTCTTGTAAATAATCGTAACTCGGTAATCTGTCGAACCGCAATTGTTTTTAGCGATTATATCATAAACATTGGCTCCTTCCTGTAACTTGCTGTTGGTGATGACCAATTCCCCAGAAGCTCCATTGTAAGTAAACTCGCTGTGATTTTCTCCATTTATTTTAACCAAAACTTGCTGAGCATCTTTTATTTTCCCAAACACAGTTATTTTATCAGATGCAGTAACAAAAAGTTGACTTTCCGGTTGAGTAATGGAAATCACAGGATTCTCACAAGGAGGAGCTTCGTTCGTATAGATTATTATTTGACTTTTAGAAGCGCTACCAACTTCGTTCCAAGCGTTGATTTCGAGAATATTTGCACCAACAATAAGACTACCACTAAAACTAAATTTTCTGGACACAGGATCAAAAGCGAACGTTGTTGTATTGACACCGTTAAAAATTGTATTTACATGAGATGCTGAAGATACGTGCAAAATAGTTGCGTTAATGATTTCGTTTGAATTAATCGTATTGTATGGATTTACATTGGGTTTTGTGATTGAGATGACTGGCGGCAGTAATGTAGAGGGCTTCTCATAAATAATTGTTGTCCCGGCATTGTCTGTCCCCACCTCATTAGTTCCGGTTATGCTAAATACATTCGGTCCCTCTACAAGAGCTGTAGCGACAGTCATTACTTTTGAAATTGTATTGTAAGTAAAGTTAGTCGTGGTTACTCCGTTAATCTTTAAATCAATATTGCTTTTGCCATCAACATTTAAAACGTTGGCATACACAACGGCAGATGGCATATTTGTGTTTTCGGGATTTTGTGACGGACTAGTGACTGTAACGATTGGTGGAGGCAATTCATTTACAGGTTCAAAAATGATGTTTGTTGCTTTACTGTCGGTTCCATCATTGTTGGTTGCAATAACCGTAATGGTGTTTGATCCTTCGAGAAGGCTGGCTTGAAAAGCCACAGTGTGTGCAGACGGATCAAAGCCGAATGAGGGGATATTTATCCCATTAAGCAAAACCTGTACTTGATGATAATAATCTACATTAAGGACTTGAGCAGACACATTATAAGTGGCCTTATCAACTCTAGTTGGACTGGTTAATGGGTCTGTGAAATTGACTAGTGGTGGCCTCAATTGAATCGGTTTGTTATAGATAATCATCACGCTCTCAATATCCTGGCCAACACTGTTTGTACCTTTTATCTCAATTGTGTTTTGCCCTTGACTTAACAAAATATTTGCACTAAACAATTGGTTCGAAACATTGTATATGAAACTTGGATTTATTACCCCATTTACTTTAAAAGTTACGTCTTGAGGCCCAAGAATATGCATGATGTTCGCTGTTACGCTATATCCTTGGTTCGAAACGGTTTGCGGACTGTAACTCGGGTTTAAAAATGTAACTATTGGTGGAGGAAGTGCGTTAATGGCCTGCTCATATATAATGACCTTGCTCTCGCTATCATATCCTGCCTCATTTTTTCCAATAATCTCAATAATATTTTTCCCTGGAACCAAAAACAAATGACTTGTAAACCTTTTCGATGACGAATTATAGGAGAAGTCATTGGAAATCAAACCATTATGCCTAAAGGTAATGTTGGATTTTCCAGCTACATAATACACGTTGGCTTTTACGGTAAAGTTATTATTGTGGGTGGCATAAGGAGAATGAATAGGATTAATGATGTTTACTACGGGCTTGTTTCGTAAAGGAGCCGGGGAAACAGGGGTAGTAGTTGCTACAGTTGGCCTGTTTCTTCCACCTCTAAATAAATTCCATCGAAATGTAAGTGCTGTGTAGTGAAGACGGTCATTTACAAAAGGTCCTCCAGTTGCTTCAAAAGCATCAATTTTGTCGTTGAGTGGAAAGTTGATTTTATGTTCAATACCTGCTGAAAAGCGCGGTGAAAACTGGTAGCCAATTCCAGCACCTAAAGAAGGCATGAATTTGTACCCATCAGAAACAGTTGTCTCGTAATCACCATCTCTTAAGTCACGTAGAGTGCTTTCAGATGCGCTATTGCCCAACGCAGTGTAATCATATGGCATACCATCTTCACCTAACAAATCGGTATTTAAAGAATAATCTGTTATTCCAAGTCCACCAAAACCATATAGGATAATTCCTGTTTTTTCTCTTAGCCTATTTAATGTAATGACACCTTCCAAATCCCACATGTTATTAATGTCCATTTTGTGGTTGTGGAAATTCCCGCTATTTATGTAGTCCTTATAAAGGCCATCAAGCTGGTTTGAATCTAGAATTAAAGAGTTTTCAGTATCAAGACCTTCATTAGTTCCATTTAGGTAACGCAATCTAAGGTCAAAACTCAGAAGCTTCCCTTCTTTTTCGTAAAGTGCTTTTCCTAACGTAAAACCAATACCATATCCAGTCTCACTGGTTACATCACTTTGTTGCCAAGTGCCTCCAATATTGAATCCAAGATTCCAACCAGAATCGTCTTTATAATTGATGTGCTGGGCCTGGAAATTGCTTGTAAATACAAGTAATATTACAGAAATGCTTATAAATCGTAAATATCTTTTCATAACACAGAAATTTATGGTTTCAACAAATGTTTAATCATTAATCATACCAAATGTCAAATATAGAGATTACTACTTACAACCATAGAAGTATACTGATCATTAAAAATGACAATGTTAAATTCATTTTATATGATTAATTTCGCGATATCATTTAATAGAAGACCAACACTTGCTTAAATTCCTTTTCATCATATTTATCGTTCATTGTTCTTCATTTTTCATTTGGGGGCAACCCGCAAATGACAATTGTGTTAATGCAATTAATTTGTGTCCAAATGTTCAAGTAAGCGGCACAAATCAGGATGCAAGTGTAGACGCTTGTTCAGGATGTTCTGATGGAGCATCAACAGCTGGAAATTTCTGTTATAGTCTTGAAAACACAATTTGGTATATGTTCACTACGGATAGTGATGGGGGAGATGTTAGCGTGGACTTAACGGGTATCAATTGCGTCTCTGGAGTGGGTTTAGACAATGAATTACAAGGAGTAATTATTGAGGCAGGAGTACCGTGTGACGAAAGCACATACAATTTGATGTCAAATTGTCCCACAGCTTCAGGAACAATGAATTTGAGCGCAACAGGATTGAATCCTAATACGACTTATTATATCCAAATTGATGGAGATTTCACTGGTGCTGGGATTACAGACCCTGCAATGTGCAATTTTTCAATTTTACTTTCTGGAACAGGAGTGGAAGAAGCGAATCAAGCAACCTTAAATACCAGTCAAACAACTGTTTGCGAAAATGATGTTGTTCAATTTAACGTCGAAACACCTGATTGTGAGAATCAGTCATATAGTTGGTATGTTGATGGCGTTCTAGTTGCTACGGGTACGGATAGTGTTTACAATCATGTTGCTTTGTTGGATGTTTCTGTTTCTGTTGAAGTCAATTGCGCTGACAATATTAGCTGCCCAACGAGCTACACTAGTAACTCGATAAGCTTGTCTGTAGAAGAAGTAGATGTAGATGCTGGCCAAGATGTCACCATTATTCAAGGAGAAAGCACCACGCTAAGTGGAACAGGCACCGGCATATTATCATGGTCTCCACCACTAGACCTTAGTAACACGAACACTTCAAACCCCGTTGCTTCACCAGACCAAACAACGACCTATTTTTTAACGACAACAACAGCTACAGGTTGTGAAGAGACGGATGAGGTAACGATTATTGTATTGGAGCCAATTGCTATCGCAAATGTAGTAACTCCTAATGGAGATGGTATAAATGATTCTTGGATTATCTTGAGAATTGAACTTTATCCATTAGCAAAAGTGTCCATCTATGACAGATGGGGGCAGAGATTACTCAATGATGTTGGTTATCAAAATGATTGGGACGGCGTTTTTTTAGGCAAGGCATTACCGCCTTCAACATATTTTTATGTTATCGAGTTGAATGTTGGGAGTTCTGCAGACAATAATATAAAAACCGGATTTATTGAGTTAATTTATTGAAGAACATAATTTTCATATTGGCATTAAGTTACGTGCTTGGGTTATCTGCTCAGCAAACCCCACAGTATAGTCAATATATGTTTAATTACTTCAGCATTAACCCAGCAATGGCGGGCACAAAAGAATGCCTCGATTTAAAGTTAGGTTATCGGTCCCAATGGGTTGGTTTTGCGGGTGCTCCCAAAACTACTTTTGCGACATTGAGTTCACGCCTTAAATTTAAAAAAGCGTCTAACCCATACGTCCACCATGGAGTTGGTGTGAAAGTTGAATCCGATGTTATGGGTTTGACGAGTGCTACAAAGTTATATTTAGCTTATGCCTATCATTTTACATTGGGACGAGACTTAAAAGCATCCGCTGGTATTTTTGGTGGGTTAGAGCAATTTAGATTTAATGTAAATGCCGCTAATGCATGGCAAGGACCAGATCCAGCTATACATGCGACGAATGCAGTTGTAGTTTGGCCTGATTTTACTCCTGGAATTTTTATTTACAGCAAAAAAGCATTTTATGGGCTGAACGTTCGGCAGCTACTTTCTAATGGTATAAAAAAATATGGAACAGGAGTTAATAAGTTAAGAAGGCACTATGAGTTTTTAGGAGGTGCTAAAATTGCGGCTGGTGAGACTGTGTCATATTTGCCATCCGCAATGATTAAATTTACTTCCTTGTCTGTACCGGCTATTGACCTTAACTTTCTTTTAGATTTTGATAATCGTGCACAATTTGGCATTAGCTATAGAAATGTGGACGCTTTGGTTGGTATGTTTAAAGTGAATTTCCTGAAACACTTCACATTGGGTTATGCTTTTGATTTTACAACTTCAAGAGTGAAATTGGGAAGTTCTAATACGCATGAAATAACTATAGGAATATATTCTTGTGATGTGCGGGGCGGTGATAATTATTCTTGCCCAGCGTTTGATTAATCCTCGAAAATCAAAGATTTGTCCTAGAATTCGGTCTATTTAACATAATGGTGTGCAATAATAGCGCAACTCTTACCTGCGTAATTGCGTCTTTCATAATACATTAGTAAAAATCAGAAATAATTTATTTCCTTCGTTTAGGAACCTTTTATCAGTTAGAACGTAGTTATAATCTGTTTTTGAAACAAACCTGTTTAACCTTTAGTTGTTATGATGACAAGACGACTTAACATCTTTTTGAGCTTTTTTATAGCTTTAACTTTTTCGTATTCCTACTCAGCAGATTATTTCTGGGTCAACAATTCAGGAGACTGGAATGACGCCATGCATTGGTCTTTTGCTTCTGGTGGAGTGGGGGGCGCTGGCATACCTAGTCAGGGCGACAATGTATTTTTTGACAATAATTCTTTTTCGAATCATGCTGTTGTATCGTTAGGAGCTAGTCAGTCAATACATGATTTTACTTTTACCAATAATCAACATGAAGTGTCTTTCGATGGCATTACAGGGTCAGAAGTTCTGGAAATTCAAGGATCTTTTAGTAGTAGTAATCGAATTAACACCTTTAGTCCGGGTAAAATACTTCTTACTTCTAACCAGCCTGCAATTTTTAATTCGGGGATGACAATTTTCAACTCGGATATTGAATTTTCTGGGAATTATCAACTTTTAGGGCCACTATCTAATGTAGGAAATGGAAATGGAATCACGATTTCTGGTGGAAATTTTGTTTCTAATAATCATTCAATTGAAACAGATAAATTTTTAGCGCCTGGGAATTCTCTGACCAACCTTGACCTAGGTTCATCTTTGATTCAGGTCGACTTTGAAATAAACCTAAATATAAACCAAAATTTAACAGTAAATAATGCTTCTGCTGGCCTTGCGTACGATTTAAGTGTTCCATTATCAAGAAGAACGGGAGTAGGAGGATTTGGTTCATCATTAGAGAAAGGCACCAATAACTGTGCAAGTGGAATTACAATTATTGTTACTGTAAGATCAGATTATAATGGATCTCAAATTTCCTGTAATGGGCTTTGTGATGCTATTATTGACATTGCCGTTGTGGATCCTACGCTTCCTATAGGTTGTGCGATTGAGGTTCAAAAAGTTCCAGATGCATTTACTCCTGATAGTTTAGTCAACACTGTTGGCGACACATCCTTTTTCACATATACTGGATTTTGTGCGGGTTCCTATACATTTCTAGCAAGAGAAGATTGTGATATATTTAAACTTTGTGATGAAAGTGTGGGAGTCGTTGAGCCGACTGCTTTGGCAATTTTACCACCTGTCACGACTAATCCTAATTGTCCGGACAGCTGTGATGGAACAGGACAAGTATTTGCTTTTGGCGGTACAGGCCTTATTTCATACTCGTGGCCGACCTCTTTAGAATTGTCAAGTCTTGATACTGCCGGCACACTTTGCGATGGTTTGAATACTGTAGCTGCCACAGATGCCAATGGTTGTTTTGAATCCGATGATTTTACTTTAGTTGGCCCAAGTGCATTTGATTTAAATATTACAACTACACCTTTGTCCTGTAATGGAATATGTAACGGTACCGCTACTTCTGCTCCAACGGGCGGTTCTGGAGCAATCGGTACTTGGACATTTGACTGGGACACAACCGCAACACCGAATGGTGATGGAACGCAAACCATCACAGATTTGTGTGCAAGAACAATTGGGATTCTTGATATTGTGGATGGCAATGGTTGTCCATTCCGTGATACATTTGAAATTACTGAGCCTACAGCCCTACAGATAGATTCAGTTAATCAAGCAAATTTAATCTGTAATGCAGTCTGTATTGGTGAGTTAGAGGTAAGCACTTCTGACGGAACACTACCTTACACCTCTTTTCAATGGTACGATGCAACAACAGATTTAGCAATTAGTAATCCTGGTAATGCAACTGAAAATGTAACTAGTCTTTGTGCGGGGACCTATTATATGATTGCAATTGACGCAAACTCATGTGAGGATACAAGTCAGGTTTTCAATGTTACAGAGCCGCCAGCAATTTCATTTACAACCACGCCTACAGATGCACTTTGTGAAGGAGTTTGTGATGGTGAGCTTGCATGGACAGCTTCAGGTGGGTCTGGAACAATATCTTCTGAGTTGTTTCTTGTTGGACCTCCAGATGTTTCGCAAGGATCTGTTAATCCGACGACCGGGTTATGCGTCGGTGATTATTACGTAGTGCATACGGATGACTCAGCTTGTGTTCAATTTTCGGATACCGTTACTATTAATGAACCTGCAATCTTAGATGGTACGGCAAGCGGTAATCCACCTCCGTGTAATGGTGATGCAACTGGTGATTTATCTGTAGTTGTCACGGGAGGTTCAGGTATTTATATTGTTGAATGGTTTACTGATGCGGGTGTGAGCACTGGATTGTTTGGTGAAACTGTTAATGGGTTTTTTCCTGCAGGCTGTTATTATGGTCTTATATCTGATGCGGCATCGCCAACTTGTCAAACAGAATCAGACACCATATGTTTAATTGATCCACCAGCGATAGCATTTACAACAACAGCTGTAGATGCAACTTGTTTTGGCACATGTGATGGTGAGGTTTCTTGGACATCAGGTGGCGGCACAGGAATTATCACATCAGAATTATTTCTAGTACCGTTTATTTCACAGGGTAATGCTAATCCAACTAGCACTTTGTGTCCGGGCGATTATTATGTGGTTCATACGGATGGTAATTCATGTGTTCAGAATTCGGATACGGTTACTGTTTCGGAGCCAGCGGAGATTGTAGGAACTACAAGTGGAACCGATCCTTTGTGTAATGGCGATGCAACTGGAACAGCAACAGTTGCCGTTGTAGGAGGTTCAGGATTATATGATATAGCTTGGTTTGATGCAGGCACTAGTTTAGCAATAGGACAAACGACACTTACGGCCACTGGTTTAGTTGCGGGTTGTTATTATGCTGAGATTACCGATCAGTCAGCTCTTGCATGTATAGTATTTTCAGATACTGTTTGTATTATAGATCCTGCGGTGATTAGTTTTACAACAACGGCTGTAGACGCTACGTGTTTTGGCACTTGCGACGGAGAGGTGTCGTGGACAGCATCAGGAGGAGTAGGATTAATTACATCGGAATTATTTTTAGTTGGTCCCCCAGATGTATCACAGGGTAATGCTAATCCAACTACTACGTTGTGTATTGGTGATTATTATGTCGTGCATACGGATGGTAATTTATGTGTTCAGAATTCGGATACGGTAACCGTTGCCGAGCCGGCGGCAATTGTAGGAACTACGAGTGGAAACGACCCGCTTTGTAATGGAGGAAACTCTGGTGATGCGACTGTTGTAATTGTAGGTGGGTCAGGTTTATATGATGTAGAGTGGTTTGATGTTACACCATTAACCACTGGTCAAACGACGCTTACTGCAACTGGTTTAATTGCGGGTTGCTATTATGC
>JABJPZ010000284.1 GCA_018663635.1 Crocinitomicaceae bacterium | reverse complement strand
TTAGGATTCATTAAATTTGGATCTTCTTGAACGACATTGTGGCAATCCGTGCAAACAAAGTATCTGGATTGTCTTTTGGTTAATTTCCCCGATGGACTTACCGTTCTACCTTTCAACACCAGCTCCATACCCATCCTAACTTTCGCTGAATCCAACTCCTTGATGAAATGTAGTCCTTGAGGTGCACCAAACTGTTCTAAAACAACCGCCACTCTGGATTCCTTGCTAGCCAATACAGCCTGTCCAATGAATTTGCCTGTGAATGAAATTAAAGAAACGCCTAAGCCACACAGAATTGCTATTTTAAAGACCTTCATAATTAATTGTTTAGGGAACCTTGTACGGCCCAGCATTCAAATTTCTGTATTAAGGAATCTTCTAGCTTATCAGCAAATCGAGGCATAGAAAAACAATCAGAATTATGATTAACAGCACAAATGATTTGATCAACTTTACTTGAGACTTCAGAATAAGATTCCCAATTATTACCACCGGATGCGAACGTTGAATTATGACATCCGATGCAATTGTTTTGCAGGATGGGAACAATATCATTAGCATAAGAAACAATTACACTATCACACAAAGAAGAATCCGTTATTATAGGTCGGTCTGCTCTGGTTTTTGAACAGGACAAAAAAACAAACGACATGAATAAAGAGAGTACACAAAAACCGAAAAAAGACCTGATAAACATAGTGCTTGTATATAAAAAAAGAATCGCCGACTTAATTTCAGAATAATAAATATTAGAAATTGGCAGACTCTAGTTGATGGCAATATAGAAATAATTCTAAGTTAAATAATAGCATTACAATAGTTAACAGATTTTATAAAAATAAAGAAAATCGAGATTTTAAACATAAAAATGCCGATTTCACTTTCAATACCAACAAGTGTTTATAGCAAAAATGACAACTGGCAACCTAACTTACAGTTCAAAGGTTTGCGACTAAAAGAATTAGAGATGTATTTGATAATTTACTAAATTAGAAAGCAATCAAGTAAAATATTCCTCATGAAACTATTCCATTGGCCGGCCTTAAGCCTGTTATTCTTTGCCTTTACTCCAACCTTTCTATCTCAATCTGTTTTTATGGGAGAAGAGGCGCATCTTAAAATAAAGGGCGCTGAAATTGTTCGCGAAAGTTCACACAGTGAAATACCGTCCTATATCAAATTTAGAACCGGTAAAGAAATTGACTTTGACAATATAGTAGTATGGATTAAAAAGAATCTGAAATTAAATCCTAAATCAGAGTTAAAATTAATGAATGAACTACAAGATCAATTTGGACACATTCACTATAAATTCCAACAAACAGAAAATGGTCTTCCTGTGCAATTTGCACAGTGGATAGTTCACACAGTTAACGACCATGTATATGCATTAAATGGCATGCTTCATTCTAATATCTCAAATAGCTCTCCCTCTCTAACGGAAGAACAAGCATTACAACTTGCCTTAAATCATGTGAATGCTGAAACTTATAAATGGGAAATTCCTGCGGAAGAGGCACATATCAAAGCGGAACAAGTTTTAAAATGTAATTCGGATGGCGCATGTGAAATACAAGATCAAAATGATTTAAGAAATAAAATTGCTGCAAGGAAATTAGCATGTGCAGGACATACCAACAATTTAGCCAGCTATTATCCGAACGGAACGCTTCTTTACGCGCCGAAAAAAGGAACCTATCGAGCACAATCTTACAAGTTAGTTTGGAAATTCAACATTTATGCGCATCAACCCGTTTCAAGATCAGAAGTGTATGTAGACGCAGTGAATGGTGAAATTATATTAGAAAATGAAATCATTCATGAAGCCGATGTAACTGGAACAGCAGAAACGGCTTACAGTGGAACACGCACAATAACTACAGACAGTTTCGGTGGTAGTTATCGTTTAAGAGAGTCAGGTAGAGGTAATGGTATTAACACTTATGACATGAATGAAAATACCACGTACGGCTCTGCAGTGGATTTTACAGATACGGACAATTATTGGGACAATGTAAATGCCGAACAAGATGAAGTTGCTACAGATGCGCACTGGGGAGCGGAAATGACCTATGATTATTTTCTAAATCAACACAGCAGAAATAGTATTGACGGAGCTGGATTTGCCTTAAACAGCTACGTTCATTACGATAACGCTTATGCTAATGCATTTTGGGATGGAAACAGGATGACTTACGGCGATGGCGGTGGCGGATGGACTGCATTAACTGCACTGGACATTGCAGGACATGAAATTGGTCATGGTTTGTGCACCTTTTCAGCCAATTTGGTTTACCAAGATGAATCTGGTGCATTAAATGAATCCTTTAGTGATATTTGGGGGACGAGTATTGAGAATTTTGCACGACCTAGTAACTGGAATTGGTTGATAGGGGAAGATATTGGTTCCGCTTTACGTTCTATGTCGAATCCTAATTCCGCCGGCGATCCTGACACCTATTTCGGTACCAATTGGGCACCTCTAGGTGGTGGGGACAATGGAGGTGTACATACTAATTCTGGCGTTCAAAATTATTGGTATTACCTACTAACAGATGGAGGCTCAGGGACAAATGATAATGGTGATGGATACTCTATTACAGGACAAGGATTTACCAAATCTTCTCAAATTGCCTTTAGAAACCTTACTGTTTATCTAACCAATAATTCGGAATTTGCAGATGCCCGTTTTTACTCAATTATGGCAGCAACTGATTTATTTGGTGGATGTTCACCTGAGGTTGAAGCAACGACGAACGCCTGGTACGCAGTGGGCGTGGGAACACCCTACTCATCTACAGTTACAGCGAATTTTAATGCACCCATTGTAAGTGCATGTTCTGCTCCAATGACAGTAGATTTTTCAAATTTAAGTAGTAATGGAGTATCATTCTCTTGGAACTTTGGCGACGGAGCAAGTAGCTCCGTAACAAGTCCTTCACACACCTATTCTTCATTGGGAAATTATACCGTGCAATTATTGGTTGATGGTGGGGATTGTGGAGTTGACAGCATTACTTTAGTTGATTATATCAGTATTGATTCAACGTTGCCTTGTATTACGATTCTACCTACTTCTGGCACAAGCGATATTCAAACAGCTTGTTCCGGTACAATTTTCGACAGTGGTGGAGCCTCTTCACCCTATGGTGCAGATGAAGATGCGCAAATAACGATTACTCCTACAGGTGCAACTACAGTTGATTTAACTTTCCCAAGTTTTGATATCGAACCAGGCAGTTCTTCAAACTGCGACTACGATTGGTTAGAGCTATATGACGGCAACAGCACTGCTGCTCCATTAATTGACCGGTATTGTAATGATAATCCACCTACTGGCACTATCAGTTCGTCAGAAGGAAGTATAACTTTAGTATTTCACTCCGACCCTGGCCTTGAACTTGATGGTTTTCAAGTTGATTGGAATTGTGTCCTGTCAACCGCTGCGCCTAGTGCTAATTTCACATCAAACGTAACGACTACTTGCACTGGAGAAGTAAACTATTCCGATCTAAGCACGAACGGCCCTACTTCATGGTTATGGAATTTTGGAGATGGCAATATTTCTTCTTTACAGAATCCTTCTCATACCTATTCTACTAATGGAACCTACACTGTCGAGCTTACAGCCTCTAATGTGAATGGAAGTGATATTTTGACTCAAACCAATTATATCATCGTCAATATGCCGTCTGCACCAATTGCGTCTGGTGATTCAATTTGTGAGGGCGAAACTACCGACCTAATTGCAACAGGTGGTTCTAACTTGAGTTGGTACGATAGTTCTGTTGGAGGAGCTCTAATAGGTGCCGGGAGTACTTACACAACGCCAATACTCACTTCTTCTACTACGTTTTATGTTCAAGAAGATGTCGTACAAACGCCTCAGAATGTTGGCCCAATTGATAACTCTTTTGGTGGCGGTGGTTATTTTAATGGTAACCAACACCTATTTTTTGACGTGTATACACCCGTGCAATTAGTCTCTGTTTGGGTAGATGCTCAAGGAACAAGCGATCGCACAATTGAATTAAGAGATAATACAGGAACCGTTATACAATCTGCAGTAATTAATGTTCCAGATGGAGAAAGTAGAATTACGCTCAATTTCGATCTTCCCGTAGGTACCAATTTCCAATTAGGCACCTTAAATGGAAGTTCGCCTTCTCTTTTCAGAAACAACTCAGGCCCGTCATACCCTTATGATCTTCCTGGAGTTTTAAGTATTACTGGCAGCAGCGCTTCAGTTGCTGGCTACTATTATTTCTTCTATGATTGGGAAGTACAAGAACCCAATTGCACAAGCGCAAGAATACCTGTTGATGTAATCGTTTCTCCACTCAGTGACGCGACAATCAATCCACAAGGACCCTTTTGTGAATCCGCTTCTCCTACTACCTTGACTGCTGCAACAAGTGGTGGAATTTGGAGCGGACCTGGTGTAATCGCAGGAAATTTTGATCCAGCTGCAGCAGGTCTTGGTACACATACGATAACCTATACAATTCCAGGAAGTTGCGGGTCGACAGACACTGAAAATTTTACCGTAACCTCTGCTCTTGATGCCACCATAGCAAGTGTGGGTCCGTTGTGTGACGGAAGCAATGCAATAACTTTGAGTGCTGCAACACCTGGTGGAACTTGGTTTGGGAATGGGGTTAGTTCAAATCAATTTGATCCTTCTATTGCGGGAATTGGGCAACATGAAATCATATACTCTATTTCTGGAACATGTGGCAATTCAGATACTGCGTATATAGATGTTTTAACTTCATCAGATGCAACTATTGCAGCTCTAGGTCCGTTTTGCGAAAATGATCCTGCAGTGTCTCTTACCGCTATTGATGGTGGAGGAACCTGGAGTGGATCTGGTGTTTCCTCAAATTTATTCAATCCAGCATCTGCTGGTACAGGTAATCATATTATCACCTACACCATCTCCGGAACATGCGGTGATATGGACACGGTCATGATACAAGTAAATATCGAACCTGATCCAACGATAACACCCGTAGGACCATTGTGCGAGGGAAGCCCAATAATTTCATTATCAGCAGCAAGCCCTGGAGGCAATTGGACCGGTACTGGAGTAAGCACTGACCAATTTGACCCATCAATAGCTGGCTTGGGCATTCACAACGTAACTTACTCAATTTCAGGGTCTTGTGCGGTATCGGATTCTATTCAAATAGAAGTATTAGAACAAGCTGACGCTACAATAAACACGCAAGGTCCGTTTTGTGAAACAGACGGATTTGTAGTTCTAACTGCAGCTAATTCTGGCGGAAACTGGTCAGGAAATGGTGTGACTGGCAATATTTTCGACCCTTCTTCAGCTGGTATTGGATCACACTTAATCACCTATGTTATTCCTGGATTTTGTGGAGATGCCGATAGTCTTGATTTTCTAGTAGAATCTTGCACCGGTATAGTAGACGATTTCATATTGAGTGAAATCCGACTATTCCCGAATCCTAGTACTACTCAATTTATAATTGAACTTAGCACTTGGACACCGGGAACAGTAATTAATATTCAATTATTAAATAACCTGGGACAACTGGTGATGGAAAAACTATCGAAAGATGCTTACACCCCAATTAGTGTTTCCGAATTGAATTCAGGCACTTACATAGTTAAATTAACTGTAGAAAATACAACGATTTATAAAAAAGTAATGATTTATTGATTATTTATGGTTAGAATCTATAATCATATCGGTACTAACAGAAAATAAAGACGTAGCATTCTCATTTATGTGATTGAAGTAATCAGATACCACGAACACGCTACCAATCAAGACACAGGACACGGCTAAAAAAACAAATAATCGAATCTCTTGCAAAGAACGAATTCGACCATCGTCTTGAATAAGATTAGTTTGAATTTTACTTTTTTGACCTTCACTTACAAGTTTAAACTCATCATTAATTGAGCTTGTTTGGTTACCTTCTTTTACGCGATTAATTACGGTTGAATGAAACATGTCAGTGTATTTTAATTAGTTAAAGACATCTTGAGTACAAAGGTCAATATTAACTTACGATTAATAGGTACCGTTTGGAAAGTCAAGGTAGCATCTAGGAAAGTCAGAGGCAATCAACTTATACCTGCGGTGACGTTATGTTTCTCCATCTATTATTATTACCTTTTCAAGCGTGAAAGTTGTTTCCACCATATTCATGCTACTCATTTTTGGATATAATTTATCGCAAAAAGAAGAAATTAAGTTTTTCTCTGGTTCTTTCAATGAAGCATTAGTAGTGGCAAAAAATTCAAATAAACTAATCTATCTAGATTGTCAAACAGCGTGGTGTGGACCTTGCAAATCGATGGCAAAGAACGTGTTTACGAATAAAGCAGTGGCAAGCTTTTATAACGATCAATTTGTATCCCTAAGCATCGATATGGACAAAGAAAGAATGGGATTGAAACAAGAATTCAGGATTACTACCTACCCTACTCATCTTTATTTTAATGCTTCAGGAAAGTTGATTCACAGATCTATCGGGTATCAATCCAGCAGTGAGTTTATACAAACCGGTGAAAATGCATTGAATCCCTTAAAACAGAACGGTAGCTTAGAATTAAGATACCAGCAAGGTGAACGAAACCCCAATTTTTTAATTGAGTACCTGAGTTATTTATCAATTAATAAATTGTCTATGGTTGAAGTCTTTGATGCTTACCTTACTCGAATACCTGCAGATTCTTTAAACACTATTAAGGTTAACAATCTTATTCTTCAATGTACTCAAAGTACCAGATCATTAGCCTACGATAAGTTTTTACTTCTAAAAGCAGCCGCAAATAGTAATAATCAAAAACTA
>JABJPZ010000283.1 GCA_018663635.1 Crocinitomicaceae bacterium | reverse complement strand
TGGCTCTAAAACATGCTGAATAAACATCTCACCAAAATCAACAGAAGCGTCTTTTGGCAATTCACAAGGCAAGTTGTCTACAGCCATTACCCCAATCGCATCTTCGTTATAGAAGTCTACTTCAGTCTCTTCTGTTGGATCATAACCATAAAAAGGCTTGGCTATCGTAGAAGGCCGCAGGGTACTTGCAACAGCACAATCAATGTCACAGCTAATGTCTGCAACCATCTTTATCTTCCAATCTGCTGATTTAGTCTCCTCACGATTAAAAATAAAAGGTGCTTTGCTATCCCAGTAATGACAAGCAATGTACATGTCTGCAGCGCACGCATACTGCATAAAATTAGATTCGAATTTTTCTGGATGCTTGTAAAATTCCTTTTTGCTAAAGGCTTCTCCATCCTTCTTTTTATTGTAGTGCTCAACACCGAGTTGAGTATACACCGGTTCATCAAATTCTGCAGTCAAAAATGCCTCTGGCGAAACACATTTTAAGCCCATTTTTTGAATTATTTCAAGTGCTCCTCCTCCTACTCTTCCGGCGCCTGTTAAAACTACCTTAAAATTATTCGGCAAATTAACCAAAGATAATTGCCCTTCCATTTCTGCTCGGTCTTCACATTCGTGTGCCCTCTTCAGCTTAAACCTACCGGACTTCAATCCATAACCCAAGAATCCATTGTAGCATCCAACTATTCCGGCATATCGACCAAAGGCAATGAGTCGCTGTCCTCTACTGTTGGTAATTACCTCCCAATCTATTAGCTGAATATTTTTTTCGAGAATGACTTTTAGCAAATCTCGATTGTACGATTGCTCTTTATATGTATGCGAAAAAAATAAATATTTTTTATTCGGAATTAATTGGTTTTCCGGCACTTCTTTTACTCCAATTAAAACATCACAATCCGCTACCGAATCAACAACCGGAAGCCCTTCTGCAGCATATAAATCGTCTGAAAATTTTCGAATATCACTTTTTTGAACAAATACTTCTACTCCATCTTGCGCATTGATTTCACCACATTGTTTTGGAGATAGGGGCACGCGCTTGTCTGGCGGCACTTTTCCTTCTTTGATTACTCCAATTTTCAAATTTTGCATTGATTCCTAGTTGCGAAGTGCAAAAATAAGAAAATCGTTAATTTTAACGAATTAATCTTTTGTGAAATAAAACGAGATGCTTTTTATAGCCTGTATCAGTACCAATCTCAAACCAGTACGCTGCGCATTATCGAACATTTATTCATTACACTAAGTAGATTTCATTTCAAATTCAGTAATTTTACTTCTCTATTGGGGTCGACTGGCTTTGACAGCAATAGAAATTATTATGTAAGCATGTCGAGCACTGTGAATTCAGCTCGTTAAACTTGATTCTCATGCCTTTAATTGGCAACAATAACTACGCGTTAGCTGCGTAATTCGAACCAAGTTCGATTACCTTAATCGCTCCACGATAGTGGACCGACTAACTGCCCTTTAGCGAATTCCTGTTTAACTGTTCGTTAAGTTTGGGTATCAGTTTGTTAGACTAGGAATGGTAAGCTTTGATACCTTTCCGAAATTAAAGAAGATAAGCACCTAGTGGGTTGTCTATGATCAGCTGGGTTGTCGAAAACCAAGTGTAGAATAAACATGTAGAAGTCATTGTAATTCGTTGTTTGGACGGGAGTTCGATTCTCCCCGACTCCACTAAATAAAAACCCGCTTAAATGAGTGGGTTTTTATTTATTTAAGAAGTATTTTTTTCAATTGTACCGATTATTGAATTATCAGTTTCTGAAAAGTATTTTCGATATTTATTATGTAAACTCCTTTGGATAAATTGCTAACGTTTATTTGTCGTGTATTTTCAGCGGTCAGAACTACCTTTCCTTCTAGATCCATCAACTTTACATCAACTACCTCTTTTTCGAAATGAATGGTAGATCTTACCGGATTTGGGTAAAAAGAATTTGACGTAAAAACAGATTCCTCAATTCCGGTTACTTTTGGAAATACTTCTAGTTCTGTAACGGACGTGCCGTCACTCCAGCTTCCCATAAAGCGTTGTTGCGGAGTATCGCCAAAAGCGTATTCACAATCAATTCCATAAAAAGTACACGATAATAGTGCATCAGCTAATTTCCAAT
>JABJPZ010000282.1 GCA_018663635.1 Crocinitomicaceae bacterium | reverse complement strand
TTGCAAGATGCAGAACCTACTAGTATGGTTATCATGTGGGAAACCGACAGCGATAATTCAACACTTGTAGAATATGGACTTAATACTTTGCTGGGAATGAGCGTTGGAGGCTCCTCTATTATCGGCAATGGAAGCAGCCAGATTCACACAGCTGTTTTGACTGGACTAGCTCCAGAAACTAGATATTTCTACAAAGTAATAACAGGAACTGTAAGTTCAAGTATTTATGAATTTATCACCCCCGCTTTGCCCGCCGCAGAGAACAACACCAACTTAATTGCAATGAGTGATATGCAGCGAGATTGGGGGAATCCAACCATATTTAATCAACTTATACAAAACGGTGTAATGTCGTTTGTACAAGACAGCTTAGGCAATGATTTACCTGCAAATTTACAAATGGTTATTATTCCGGGAGACTTAGTAGATAATGGATTGAATTATTCGGAATGGGAAAGCACTTTTTTTGACCCTCAACACCCGCTCTTTTCATATGTACCTGTCTACCCTGTTTTAGGCAATCATGAAAACAATACTGCTTCGTATTTCAAGTACTTTCATCTTCCTAACAATGGATCGGTAGGTTACGAAGAACATTGGTGGTTCAAAGACCACTCGAATGTTAGAATTATTGGTCTAAATTCAAATGGGGCCTATCAAATTGCCGAACAATTACTCTGGTTAGATACCGTTCTAAATACAGCTGCCGCGGACACTAATATCGACTTTGTTTTTGTTCAATTACACCACCCGTATCATTCTGAACTTTGGCCCCCTGGTAATACTGCATATACTGGAATGGTCATACCTAAACTAGAAAATTTCTCAACAGCTTCAGGTAAACCATCGATTCACTTTTTTGGTCATACACACGGCTATTCAAGAGGAAATTCGAGAGATCACAATCACATGATGGTAAATGTTGCCACAGCAGGAGGAAACATTGACTTTTGGGGAGAATATGCAGCAATTGATTATCCCGAGTACATCGAAAGTATGGATGAATACGGATTTGTATATGTTACCGTCGAAGCCGGGGTAAATCCGAAGCTAATACTGAAACGATTCAATATGGGAGACGGAGCCGTTTTAAGTCCAATTAGTCTAGAAGACTTAATCGTTATACGTAAGAATAACAATTCTCCAAACACGCCTATTGGTCTATTTCCAGCAGTCAATGAATTAGTAAACCCCGATTGCTTGATCTTAAAGGCTACTGATTTCCTGGATATGGATAATGACGAACATGGTGCCGCGCATTGGCAAATTTCAAATAGTTGCAGTGATTTTTCAGCTCCGGTATTCGATTCCTGGAAACAATATAAAAACTCCTACAATGAAATTGATTGGCAATTTGGCGATGATCTAACGGATGAAATGGTGACGTCTCTTCTACCCAACACATCCTATTGTT
The DNA here is from genome assembly GCA_018663635.1 of Crocinitomicaceae bacterium. Taxonomy (GTDB): domain Bacteria; phylum Bacteroidota; class Bacteroidia; order Flavobacteriales_D; family Parvicellaceae; genus UBA10066. The sequence goes on along the minus strand of JABJPZ010000282.1, from coordinate 2,163 downwards.
GGAGAGTTCGATATCGCGACAAAAGTTTGGCTTGGAGCAATTGGTCTTCACCTATATCTTTTACAACCGATTCCAGTATGCTTACGGCTAACTTACTAACCAATATTGGTGCAGAAAGCGGAACGACTAATTGGACAGCTACAGCGGGTGTGATTGAATCGCTTGTTGCTGGAGAATGTGCGGGAACCAGCCCCTATGCGGGAACTAAGTACTTTGCAGTTGGAGCAATTTGTGTCGAGAGTGCATTTGGTTCGGCCAATCAAGTTGTAGATGTTTCGCTTTATTCATCAGATATAGATAATGGCGTAAGTATTGCCCATTTCGGAGGCTATCTAAGAGATTACAGTGGTGCTGACATACCCTCATTTTCTTTGCAGTTTCTAGATGGCCCAGGAAACCTGATTGTATCAACAGATACAACACAAGATGCAAATGCAGCTTGGCAGCTAGTACAAAATACTTGGGCAATTCCAGCTGGAACACGTAACATTCGTTATATTATTATGGGAACGCGAACCGCAGGAACTGATAACGACAGCTATTTTGATGAACTTTTCTTAAAATTAAATTTAGCGGGGGATTCTTGTAGTCAATACAACCCATCTGTAAACATTAGAAAAGAGATAGAAACGCAGCAGCTCAAAGTATATCCTAATCCTGTTGAAAATACAGCAATATTAAATGTTCCGAACACAAACGGCGCTCATTTAACGTTAAAGCTATTCAATGCTACTGGTCAAATCATAAAAGAATATGACCACGTGCATGGCCCAACATTTATTTTTCATAGAGAACAGCTGAAAAGTGGACTGTATTATGTAGTAGCCTATGAAAACAAGCACAAAATCGGTTATTCTAAGCTTACAATCAGGTAAATTTCACGGTTAATTTTTATTCTAAAAGGTTCATTTTATCCCTTTTCTGTGTCTTTTGAGTTTCCGAACGTAACGTTTTAAATCTGACGCACTTGGAAATCAGATAACCCCATTTAGAAAATGCTTCTCTTCATTTGGAAATTTGCACTCAACCGGGGTCAAAATCCATGGTATACTTGCTTAACGAAACACAACAACGATGAAAGTAAGCAAGAATATAATCCTAACAAATCTACTAGAGGCCATCATGATTGCGGCGCTAGTGATTTTTACAACAGGAACCGTATCGGCCCAAAACATTGGTTCAACTTCTTCTGAGCGAGGTGTTGAACGTTTTCGTGTTGTAGCACATCAAGGAGCCAGCACGAGCGTAGTAAGTGTTTCGAATACAGCAGGCCTTAAGAAAACAACATCTATTTATATGCCTACTGCATTCACTCCAGATTCAGATGGCGTTAACGATCAGTTTGGAGCTAAAGGAATTAATGTAAAAGATTTTCACTTAGAAGTATTCAACCGATGGGGAGAGAAAATATTCGAAAGTACTGACATCAACACACACTGGGATGGTACTTACCAAGGTAGTCACGCACAACAAGGTTCTTATGTTTATAACCTTACTGCTTATGACCTAGAGACCGAAGAAAGTATTTCAAGTGCAGGTACAGTAGCGCTACTAAGATAATTAAGCGCATTACTTAACTGCTGTCAGATGTCTAAAAGTGCTTTTTTCACTTCAGAAATTCAAATGGGTCACTTGGAAAGTGTTTTGGCCATTTGGGAAGTTTCGACAACAATACCCCCTTCGCCCGCCGTAAATTTGAGCAGAACCTAAAGGAACACCACCATGAAGTCATTAATAACCGTTTTATTGTCCGTTTTAATCGCTCTTAGCAGCACAGGGCAAGATGCACATTTCACACAGTTTTACGCGAATCCAGTTTATTTAAATCCCGCTTTAGCCGGATTAAGAGGATGTCCGACAGTAACCATGAACTACCGGAACCAATGGCCAGGGATTAAGGATGCTTATACCACCTATAGCACTTCCTTTGATAAGTACTCAGAGAAATTAAAAGGTGGAGTTGGAGTAAATGTATTTCACGACCGATCAGGAGGTGGTAGATTGATGACTACAGCGGCAAGCGCTGTTTATGCTTACCAGTATCAGATAAGTAAGAAAATAACCATAAAGCTTGGTGGTAAGGCTACATATGTCAATAAGAGTATAGACTGGAACAGATTAGTCTTTGGTGACATGATAGACGCTAGAGAAGGTATTGTTTAT
>JABJPZ010000281.1 GCA_018663635.1 Crocinitomicaceae bacterium | reverse complement strand
TAGTCTATCAATATCAATGCATCTGGATTGTACGCCAATATATCACGCTTACAGAATTTTAAATTTTTCAGAATGGTTCGGATATTAAGTAAGACCTCTACAAAGCCCATAAAAGCCAGCTCTCGAAAATGCTTAACAAGGTCTCCCCCTTGCTCAACCATAAGGTCTCCCCCCCAAAATCTAAATTCAGCATTTGTATCAATCTTTTTCAATGCTGCCATCAAATTAGACCCATGCAAATCACCAGACGCCTCTCCAGAAATAAGGTAATATTTCATTAGTCTAACATAAATAAGATAGCCCATAGCAAAACAAGCAGCATGGTGATAACCATAACTCCTCTTGCCGTGTATTCCACATATCTCTTTGAAAAGTACTGAGCCGGAACAATATTAGTTGCAATAGCGAATATGACAATTTGACCCATGAGCTCCCACGTAAGTAGTAGCCCATTTAAATAGAATGCGAAATAAACCCCGGAAATAATGATAGCAGGCAATAATAGCCCCCACATAACACCCCAAATAATATGATTCTTTTTTAACATTAAATTTCCCAATTTTTAATCTCCGAAATGGTTTGGTGAGACGTCATATCAAACTGTGTTGGAACTACAGAAACGTAATTATTACGCAGTGCCCAAATGTCTGTGTCCTCTTCCGTATCGTAATTTTCAAACTCACCCGTTAGCCAATAGTACTTTCTTCCGAACGGAGTTTCTCTTTCTTCGAAACCATCCGCCCAGAAAGCACGAGCTTGCCTGCAGACCCGGTAACCCATTAATTCTTTAGCAGGCACTTTCGGTATGTTTACATTTAGACAAACATCGTTAGGGATTTTCTTTTCTAAAGCATTCTTAACAATGGTTTTGACTGCTACAACAGCTCCTTCAAAATTCGCTTCGTGGGAAAAATCCAACAAACTAAACCCGATAGAAGGAATGCCATCCAAACAACCTTCGACTGCAGCTGACATTGTACCACTATACAGCACATTTGTAGATGCATTACTACCATGATTGATGCCGCTAACAACCAAATCTGGTTTACGACCCTTAAGTATATGCATTGCCAGTTTTACACAATCTACGGGAGTTCCAGAGCAAGAATAAGCCTCGTGTCCAGGATAATAATCTGATGTATTAAGATACAACGGTATGTTGACTGTAATCGCATGTCCCATACCACTTTGCGGTTTGTCTGGTGCGACAATCAAAAGGTCTCCAAAATCCTTTACAGAACGAATGAGGTGCTTTATGCCAGGAGCCGTAATTCCATCATCGTTCGTTACTAAAATCAGTGGTCTTTGTCCCATAATGGTTATTCCATAGCAAAGCTAACCAAATCCAATAACTCTTTAGATAGAAAGCTATTCATAATTCACAATGAATTGTGACAATCCACGTTATTTATTCTAAATTTGAATTTATATGAAACTATTATTTTTACCCCTGATTTTTTTTATCTGTGCCGATAGCTATTCACAAGATAATGCCGTAGTTGCAGCCTCTACAATTCAAAACGTCACTGTTTTTCAACGCAAAGCACAAATTCACCGAGAAGCAAGCGTGACGCTCCTTCCAGGAGACAATCTTGTGAAATTTGAGGGTTTAGCAGCGAACCTTGATGGGTCATCTATTCAAGTAGGAGGCGATACAGAATTCACCATTGTGTCGGTTAAACACAACAGAAATTACATGAAAGACCCTTTGGTTTCTCCACAACTTAAAACAATTAAAGAATCGTTAAACGATGTGGAATTCAAACTGGAAATGCGCAATAGATACCTTTCGGTATTTGAAGCGGAGAAATCGCTGTTGCTTGCCAACAAAAACGTTGGAGGTTCTCAAACAGGTTTAGATGTGGAAGATTTGATTGAAGTTGCCGACCTATACCGATCAAGACTGGTAGAATTGGAAATTAAAATTCTCGATATATCAGAAGAACGAAAAGAATTTCAAAAAGAAGTGAAAAGATTAAAGAGGCAAGTCAACGAACTTACCGGAAAAGCAACTAAAAACACGAATGAAATAACCGTTCGGATTAGTGCTAAAACCAAATCAAAATCAAAAATTTTTCTGAGCTATGTTGTCTCAGAAGCGGGATGGACTCCACTTTATGACATTCGTTCAAAAGGTGCTCCCGAACCTGTCAATTTAAGCTACAAAGGGAATGTATGGCAACAAACGGGCTCTGATTGGAATAATGTAACACTAACCTTATCAACTGGCAATCCTACTCTAAGTAATACAGCGCCAACCGTAAAGCCTTGGGCCTTGCAATTTCAACCAATCATTAGAAATCAGAACAATAAAGGCATGTATGGAAATTCTAAACGTCAATATGCTGCTGCCCCCATGAACGATAATGATGGTTATGAAGAAGACAAAGCAGCAGAATTAGCTGACGATAATCAATTTAAAAACCTCCGCCCCGATGTAGTTGTCTCTCAAGGAAACGTAAATACAGAATTTGAGATAAAAATCCCATATACCATACCAAGTAACGGCCAATACAATGCTGTTGAAATTCAATCCTATGCACTTTCGGCTAATTACCAATTTTACGCAGCTCCAAAGTTTGATAAAGACGCTTTTTTAATGGCCAAAATAGCAGACTGGAGTAATTTAAATTTACTTAGTGGAAAAGCAAATATTTATTACGACGGCACCTTCATTGGCAATTCTTTTATAGACGCAGCAATTACCAAAGATACGCTAGAACTCTCTTTAGGTAGAGATTTTGCAGTAGTTGTCGATCGAAAAAAAATCAAAGACTATTGCAAAGAATCCACAATAGGCAGTTCTGTTAAAAAAACTTTGGGACTACAAGTGAACATTAGAAACACCAAAAACATTCCAATAACCATTTTACTGCAAGATCAAATTCCCATTTCAAAAACCAAAGAAATTGAAATAACCACGGTAGAAACTTCCAATGCGAAGTACCACGAAAGTACCGGAAAATTAGAATGGGAAATTACTTTATCACCCGGAGAAACAAAATCAGTGGAATTCAAATACCAGGTGAAATACCCAAAATCAAAAACAATACGTAATTTATAAAGCAATCAGCAAGGCGGATTTCGCTATGGGTTTAATCAGCTAAATTTGAAGAGTTTTCTATTTTTGGAATATGATTCGTGTTTTGTACTTCTTTCTATTTTCTCTCTGCGCTACAGTAACGTACGCACAAGAAATAGATTCAGCGGGCACGACAGAAACAAAGTTCAAACTGAATGTTGTTCCGACTATTAGCGCTGGAATGCATGTCAATTTCCAAGATTTCTATCTTGATTTCGGAGCAGGTGCCTATGATCAAAAATCCAGAATAGGAGCACAATTAAGTTGCAGTTTTAGGCCATTTTATAAAAAGGTGCAAATCCATCAACAAAGTAATATCATCAGGCAATGGAAAGAAAAGAAGTACTTGGTTAGCTTAGATCTATACAAAAGGTTATTAAAATTTCATTTATCTAATACATTAAATTCTAGCTTTTTGACAGGCGCAAAATCCGGCTACCTTTTTGGAGACTATCTAGGAACTCGAGAGCGTCCTAAAGCAGGATTAACCATCAATCCTTTTGTAGGCTTTTCAATTTGGTTAAACGGTATTAATCTGGATGTAACGTATCTATTTTTTAACGACCGCTTAGCCTCTGTGTCGAACAGTAGGCTTATGTTTTCTCTTAATATCCCTATTACCCCATGAATTGGATTAAGCGTTGTATCATAGTATTGCTTTCCCTTATTACCGCAGCTTCTTGCACTCCAGACGAAAACAGTTGCGACCCTAATTTAATCTGCACTACCATTTCGATTGATTCTAACTGGGTCAATCTTTCCATAACAGAGCAGTTATCAGGTGTTCCCATTATCTTGTATAATGGGAATCTGGAAAACAACCTGATTGTAGTGCGTGACACACTATATAGTGATTCACATGATTATTATCTTCCCACCGGAATTAGGTACACAGCAGAAGCTTATTATCGTTCTGGCCCTAATATCATTATTGCCGTAGACAGCAAAAAGTTAACAACAGAATCTTTTACAAACTGTGATGACACTTGCTATGAAAGCGATGAAATAACCTTAGATTTGGTGCTTATTGAATAAACGTGTTAAACAAAGTAATTTATTATATACTAATTGTACCTATTTCCATTTTACCTATTTGGTTTTTACATGGGATATCTTCCTTTATGTATGTGGTTATTTACTTTGTTTTCGGATACCGAAAAAAAGTAATCAGGGGAAATTTAGAACGATCATTTCCAAAATTTTCTAATAAAGAGATTCGGAGAATAGAGCGAAAGTTTTATCAGCATTTTTGTGATATTATCATTGAGAGTTTAAAGAATTTCAATATTTCAAAAAAAAGCACCAAAAAACGGTTTGTGATTGAGAATCCGGAAGTAGTTGACCGTTTTGCTGAAGAAGGTCGCGACGTTATCATTGCTGGTGGGCATTACAACTCGTGGGAGCTCTTTGCACTAGCCATGCCACTTTACCACCAGCACCAAGGTGTTGGCATCTACAAACCGCTTTCTAACAGATTTTTCGACATGAAGCTGAGACAGTCCAGAGAACAATTCGGTTTAAAGCTCATTTCTATGAAAGAAAGTGCTCGTTATTTTGCCAATTCTGATGAAAAAATTAGTCGTGCCTTTATCCTTGGCGGTGACCAATCTCCCAGTAATCCTAAGAATGCCTATTGGATGAAATTTCTGAATCAAGATACAGGTGTTTTATTTGGCACTGAGAAATATGCAAAGGAATACAACCTACCCGTAATCTTTGGGATGGCATACAAAGTAAAACGGGGGCACTATAGATTAACTTATAAAGTGCTGTTTGAAAATCCAAAAGAAGCCCCATATGGCAAGATCACAGAAGCACATACTCAGGTTTTAGAAAAACAAATAGTAGAAAATCCTCAATATTGGCTTTGGAGTCATCGACGTTGGAAGCACAAAAGACCTTCAGACCTGAAACAATATGAATAACGCGGATCACAGGCCTTTAGCAGATAGGGTTCGGCCCTTAACACTGAGCGAATATGTTGGTCAGGAGCACATCATTGGTGAAAATGCACCATTGGGAAAAGCAATCGCCAATGGGATTATACCTTCAATTCTTTTGTGGGGACCCCCTGGAGTTGGTAAAACAACGCTTGCACAACTCATTTCTAATCACTTAGACCGACCTTTTTACACACTGAGTGCGATTAATTCCGGAGTTAAAGACATAAGAGAGGTAATTGATAAAGTAAAAAATCAAGGCCTTTTCGGAGGAGCGAACGCCATCCTTTTTATTGATGAAATCCATCGGTTTTCAAAATCTCAACAAGACTCATTACTTGCCGCAGTAGAAAAAGGCATCATTACACTTATAGGCGCGACTACTGAAAACCCGTCATTTGAAGTAATTTCTGCTTTATTATCAAGATGTCAAGTATATGTTTTAAAGCACCACACCGTAGCGGAATTAAATACGATATTGAATCGTGCTATTGCCAAAGACACTATTCTCAAGGAAAAAAACTTGACCATCAAAGAAAATGAAGCACTTTTCAGGATGTCTGGTGGTGACGCCAGGAAATTACTCAATGTACTCGAAATTGTAGCCAATAACACTGAAAATGGGTTGGTCAATGACGAGATTGTACTAAATACTATTCAGCAGAACATTGCTTTATACGATAAGAGTGGCGAACAGCATTACGATATCATCTCAGCTTTTATAAAATCACTTAGAGGAAGCGACCCGAACGCCGCTGTATACTGGCTAGCTCGAATGGTAGAAGGAGGAGAAGATCCAAAGTTCATTGCGCGTCGTTTATTGATTTTTGCAAGTGAAGATATAGGCAATACGAACCCAACCGCGCTAGTAATGGCAAATAATTGCTTTCAAGCAGTCGGTGTAATTGGTTGGCCTGAATCAAGAATTATTTTATCTCAATGTGTGCTTTATCTCGCTAGCTCAGCAAAGTCGAATTCTGCTTACCAAGCAATCAATAAAGCACAGAAACTAGTTCAATCAACTGGGAATTTATCTGTGCCGATTCCGCTTAGAAATGCCCCAACAACACTGATGAAGGAGTTGGGATATGGCAAAGAATATCTGTATTCTCACGACCACAAAGAAAAATTAGGCGACCAAGAGTTTCTTCCCGAGGAAATAAAAGGCACCCGATTATTTGAACCCGCTAATACGAAGCGAGAACTGGAGCTGCGAGGTTTCCTGAAATCAATTTGGAAAGAGAAATATGGTTATTAAGCACCTAAAATATTCCGTTCCCTCATTTAAATGCCTGTAACTTTACAAATTGAGTATTTTTGAAGTGATGAGAAAACTTTTATGCCTGTATTTTTCGATCTTACTATTATTTTTTGGGTGCAGAAAAGAATCAACAACTTGGGATGCTGATTACGCTCTGCCTTTAATTCACACAAAGCTTGATATAGGAAATCTTCTAGGCGATACCAATTTACTGGTTCACGCCGATAGCTCACTTAGTCTCAGTATCCAAAGAGAAATTTACCGAATGGATGTGGATTCATTCTTTGAAACCCCGGATACAACCATTTCACAAATACATAAGCTACTTACCCCTGCTACCTTATCTATTGGTCCAGGATTTACGTTTATTTCAGAGGCAGAAGAATCTACTTATAGTATCGCAGGTGCAGAGCTAAAGTACTTTATGCTAAAAGGCGGAGTCTTAAATTACGAATTAATCAGCTACGTGACTGGACCAACAATAGATTCTATAATTCTACCCTGTGCTACCAAAGCAGGCGTTGAATTTTCAGAAGTGCTCTACGTTCCGACGTCAGACGGAATAACTCCAGCAATTGTAGCTGGAAGCGTTGATTTGAATGGATATGAATTCGATCTTACTGGTTCTAACGGATTAAAATACAACACCATGACCTCGAAAGCGTCCTCAACTATTGACCCAGCATTTTCATCTAATGTCACCATCTCGCAGGCCGATTCCATTAGAATTAATGTTTCTTTCCAAGACATTTCACCTGCACGAGCTCTCGGCTATTTTGGGAATGACTTGATTGAAATTCCGCTAGATTCTGTCGCTATACCTTACATGGAAAATATAGTATCGGGCAGCTTAGACATAGATCAGGTGCAGCTAGATGTGACTATTAAAAATGGACTTGGTGTTGATATGCAAGTTAATATTGAACAACTGAATAGTTTAAACACTACTTCCATAGTCGCGCTTACTCACAGTTCTATTGGAATTCCAATTAATCTTACACGACCTATGAAAACTGGCTGGACCGTGGCATCAGAAATTCACACAGAATCGTTTTCCAATAGCACTTCTAATCTTGACGAATTCCTAGAAAACTTACCAAAAGAAATGAGCTACTCAGCCCAATTACAACTCAATCCATTTGGTGATGTAAACAGTCATGGAGACTTTTTTAATTATGAATATCCTTTGCATGCTAATATCAATTTAGAAGTTCCACTTTGTTTTGCAGCCAATAAATTAACGCTTCAAGACACCTTACCTATTCAAATAGACCAAGACACAACCAACATTCAAAGCGGATCGATTATCATTAACGCAGTAAATAATTTTCCATTAAGTGCAGAAATTCAAGCTTTTGTTTTAGAAGAAAATGGCCTATTTACTGACTCCATTGCCACCTCCACAACAATTGAACCCGCTGTATTAAACCTATCTAATGAGGTCATTTCAAGTTCTACTTCGCAAGTAATTCTCACAGTAAACAAAGACCAAATAACTCGGCTTATGCAAACGGATCAACTTTTAATAAAAGTCGTTTTCAACACAGCTAATTTGCCCTCTATGATTAAGATAATGGATTGGCATGATATAGATCTTAATTTGAATGTTATCCTAAACTATCAACATACTATCAATTGATTCGAATCTGTCTTTTCATAGGGTTATTTAGTTTTTGTATTGGCAACGCACAAACACTTTTTGTTGCGTCAAACTCAATGGATTCCACTAATTCAGTTGTTATCAATGGATATGCCAATGCATTCTATCAAGGTCAGGGTCTTTCCAACGAATTCATGAATAAACTAATCTTCGGCGGATATATTGACGATCAATTAAAAGACCAAACCGAACAAAAGCTCCTCAATTTTGGAAATCGTCTTGCATTCGGTTTTAGCACGGGAATAAAGTGCTACGTAGCAACAGATCGTTTATTAAATAATCCGAATTGGAATTTCGCTGTGAATGCCGATTATATTGAGCTAAATTCTAGCACCTACAGTAAAGATTTATTTCACATCATTTTCTCTGGAAATGCGGACCGAATTGGTCAAAATATGGAATTGGGGCCGTCTTATATTAATCGTATCGTTTTTCAAAAATTAGGCTTGAATCTTGCACACAAATCAAACAACTGCGAATTCGGTGTTTCGTTTGTAAAAGGTCAATCACATTTTGCATTAGCAGCCAATCAAATGACTCTTCATACCGAAAGTGATCTGAGCGCAATTTCATTAGAAACAAATACCTACATGCAAAGCGCAAATAAACAGGGCAACAAGATAGGAGCATTTAATGGTGCCGGATTCGCACTCAACTTCACGTACTCCCTTCCGATCAAGGTTAAAAATCACCAGTCTTCCAGTCTTTCAAAAGAAACTGTCGCAACAAAAGAAATAGGAACAATCACATTGCAAATGGACAATATTGGGGCTGTTGCCTGGAACAATAGCCCGAGCACCTATCAAATAGATACAACTTATTCGTATGCGGGTTACGAAGTAGATAATTTATTCAATATTGACAATGTAAATTGGGTCGATGAAAATACAATCTCTGATTCTATATTACCTCAACCTCGAGTATCCAATTATTGGACTGTACTTCCTGCTGTATTTAACCTCGTTTATGTTTCAAAATTGACAACTTCGCACCCGTTAGGAAGTGTTGCAGGTGCGAGGTATCAGCTAAATGCCGACATGAAACCGATGGTTTACGGCGGAGTAAATATTAGACTGCACCGAAAACTAAGCACTTCAGTAATTGGCATTGTAGGGGGGTATGGAACCATCACAACCGGAATTAGGATTAATTATTCAAGCAATTTGATTCGTGCCTTTGCGTCATGCAATAATGTGATTGGACTAATTTCTAAAAAAGGTTATGGTAAAAACATTAATCTGGGATTACAATGCAGATTCTAAAATACATCTTAATCATATCGCTTACTGCTGTTGTATCGAGAACACATGGCCAGATTGCATTTGAAAAAACATATGGTAATGTACAAGAGGAACGCGGTGAAGGAATCATTCAATTGCCTGACTCCAGTTATATTGTAACAGGCTCGACATCAAGTTTTGGGGATTTATCGACTGACTTGTTATTGCTGAAATTAGACTCGATTGGCGATGTTATTTGGACAAAAACTAGTGGTGGCAGTAATGTAGATAATGGAATGGAAATCATTGCAACAAGTGACAATCATTTAGCCATTGTTGGATACACCAATAGTTTTGGAAACGGCGGATACGATGTTTATTTCTTGAAAATCGACTTTGACGGTTCGATAGTGCAATCTCGAACATTTGGAGGAGCCGATTGGGACCTTGGATATTCCATTGCTGAAACCAACGATGGCGGATTTGTTATAACAGGAGAAACTTATAGTTCTGGCGCAGGATCTAATGATGCTTTCGTACTAAAAATAGACGCTCTTGGAGATACCGTTTGGTCAAAAACTTATGGAGGAATAGGCAATGAAATTGGGCGGTCAATCAAAGAAGCAGCTAATGGAGATTTACTTTTGGCAGGAGAAACAAGTACCACAGGAGCTGGAGAACAAGATGCTTGGTTAATTCGCATGGATAGCAACGGAGCAATTATTTGGGAACAAACTTTTGGTGGAACGGACAATGACAGAGGTGCTGACATGATTGAACTTAACAATGGAAATATCATGTTTGTTTGGAACACAATCGTACCAGGAAATGATTATTGGAGTACAATACAGTCAAAGATTGATCCAATGACCGGTGCTGTAATGTTGCAGCAACCGTTTACCACTCCATTCACTTACTTTAGTCATAAAATAATTGCCGTACAAGACAAACCACTAACGCTCACAGTGGGATATACGGCTCCAACTTCCACTCTAGACGATATGATGTTTTTTGGCCTTGACACGGTTGGAATGTTTTTCGACCCTACTTGCTCAGGAATTACATTTGGCGGCAGCGGCATAGATTACGGCAAAGACATTCTTGCAACGTCCGACGGTGGTTTTGTTTTGGTTGGAGAAAGAAATATTGGAGTTGGTTATACGTCTGTATTTGTGGTTAAAATGATGGCAGATTGCATCGGTACAGGGACTGTTATTAATGACTCTATTTTCGTGACTCAAATTGAACCTGTTAACGATGGTAAGCTCCAAATTTACCCTAACCCATCCAATGGAACGATAAAACTAAAATCAAAAGAAAAATGGAACAAAATTCAATTGTTTAGTCTTTTCGGAAACCTCTTAGAAGAACATGAAATTCAGCACGAAGGAATAATTATTGAAAGCCAACTTACCGAAGGCACTTACCTCCTTGTACTAACTGGCAAGAATGATATTCATACAGAAAAGCTTGTGATAATAAAATAATCAATCAATTATTTTCATTTCTGTTCTACGGTTCAAGGCTTTATTGGTTGGGCTATTGTTTTTAGCTCTTGGCTGGGCTTCCCCATATCCCTTAAATGATAAACGATTCGCATCAATTCCTTTTGAAACGAGATAATCTACACAAGCCTTCGCTCGATTTTCAGATAAAACCTGATTCATATCGTCATCTCCATCCGTATCTGTATGCCCACCTAATTCAACCTTTATAGTCGGACTTGAAATTAAAAAATCAACAACTCGATCTAATTCATAAATACTCTCCGGTTTTAAGTCATATTTACCAACAGAAAAGAAGACATTTTCTAAAACAATTTTACCTTTTTCCATGGGAACTTCGATGACAAATTCTTTGTCTTTCATTTGATCAGAATTCAATGCGTAGTTTTTTGAATAAAATAGGTAGCCCTCATGTTCCGCATGCAAGGCATAATTTTTATTGATAGGTAAAGCAACTAAAAATTCACCATTACCAGAATTAGCATATGCCTCTTTAACAATTTGACCTGTTTCTAAATCTATCAGTTTGAAATAAGCTGGGAGATGTTTTTTAGTTATTGCATCAAACACTTTACCACGAACATAAGTCGTTTTAATTGGCCTGAATTTTAATGGCAACTCAAATGAGTACAAGTCTAAGCTTCCAAATCCTCCTTCCCGGTCAGAAGCAAAAAAGGCCAAATCGCCTTTTGCAGATACCAGCAAGCTATTTTCATGATTAAAGGTATTGATGGGATAACCTAAATTGATTGGTTCTCCCCATTCCCCATTTATTTGTCGCCTACTCATAAAAATATCTAACCCTCCCATTCCTGGATGTCCGTTAGACGAAAAATACAGTGTTTGTCCATCAGGATGAATAGAAACTGATTCTTCTCTAAAAGGAGTGTTTATTTTACCTGAAACTTTCTTAGGCACAGACCAGGTTCCCTGATCCGTTATTTCAGTAACATATATATCTTGTTCACCAGGATTTTTCCTTCCCTGCCTAACAATTCCTCTGATGAAATAAAGAGACTTGCCATCAGCCGAAAAACTGGGTTGTGATTCCCAGTGATTTGAATTAACTGGCTTACCAAGATTAAATGGTCTTATCCATTTTGAACCCACTTTTTCACTTGCGAATAAATCACAAGAACCGTACCCCTGACGACCTTCCCCATAATTAAATTCACCTCTGTAACCTGTTTCGCATCCAACAAAAACAACGTATTTCCCATCTGCTGAATAGGTTGGTGCTCCTTCATTGTACTTCGTATTTATAGGCCCCTTTAAAATTTCACTTTCCTGCCAACTACCATTTTCCCAAGTTGTTAAAAAGAAATCTTCTTGCTCTCCATACATTGGCACTCGATCATCCTCAACATTTCGAGTAAAAAGCAAGGACTTATCGTCTGCCGTTAGAGTTGGGAAATACTCTGGTCTCTCGGAATTAATTCCTGCACCCAAATTTTCGGGATTGTATTTAACAGGAGACTTCAACGCTTGAATAGCAAATTCACAATCGTCAACATATCTTCTTGCTTGGTCTTGAAAATATTCACTTGTACTTCTTCTTGATAAAAATAGCTTACTGAATTGGAGGCACTTTTCATAATCTCCCAGGCCCATTGCTAAGCTTGCTATGTAATAAAATTCATTAGAAGAATATGCTGGATTTATGGCCAAAACACGCTCTTTATAAGCTATAGCAGATAAAAAATCATTTTGAGCAATTTTGACTTCTGACAATAATAATAAGGCGTCAATGAATTGCTCATCCTTTTCTAACGCTTTAAGCGCATTAGACTCTGCACATCCTAGAGACCTCCTCCTCCCTGTTTGAGGATCAAGGTCCTTATAACAAATGTTGGCTTCTTCATACAGCTTGATGGCTTTTTTGCTACTAGTACTATAGATTCCAGGCTGAGCCACTGTACAGGACGCTAAAAATGAAAAGAAAAAAACGACAATTAAATGGATTCTCATGGTATATTCATGTATTTATGGGTTTGCAGTGATATGCGCCATTTTGGATTTTGTTTCACATAATTAATAATAAGTGGCATCATTTCATCTTGTTTCCCCCATTCAGGTTGTAAATAAAGTACACAACGATCATTTACTTTTGCTGCATGCTCCTCCGCCCACTTAAAATCATGGACATTAAAAACAATTACCTTAAGCTCATTGGCAACTTCGTAAATAGAGGCCTTAGGTGGCATAAATTTTTTGGGTGAAAAACAAATCCAATGCCATTTTCCACTCAACTCATATACACCAGATGTTTCTATTGCTGTTTCTATCCCTTTTTCATTCAGTTCTTGGGTAAGCATATCCAATGAATACATAGCAGGCTCTCCACCTGTTATAACCGTAAAATCAATATTTGTATCAATCACGTTCTGAACCAAATGATCCACACTGACTTTGGGATGGTCCGTTGCATTCCAACTTTCCTTTACATCGCACCATACACAGCCTACATCACACCCACCTAATCGAATAAAATAAGCGCCTCTACCAGTATGGTAACCTTCTCCTTGAATAGTGAGAAACTCTTCCATTAACGGCAATCCCATATCTTCTACTAAAGTATTCATCAGCATCGGGGCAAAAATAGGTAATTGGATTTTATTAAGATTCCAAAAATCATTAAACTAATAATGTAATTGTTTCATGAAACTAAATGCTCTAATTGTAGAGAGCAAATGTTTTCCAAATAAAAAAATAATGTTATCTGAAAAGGTCTTTTTTTAAATTGATTCCCATTCCTTTTTATCGTGTGACGCCACTAAAACATACGACATGAAACGAATCAAATATTGTATTCCAGTATTAGTAGGGTGTTTTCTTTTGCTTTTAAATTGTAGCAGGCCCGAATCCAAAATCTCAAATACGAATCAAACATTTGCAGATGACACAATTTCTATAAATCCCGGCAAAGTCTTTGGGCTTTTGTCTGCTTCAAAAACCAATATTCAATTTAGCAATGAATTGATTGAAAAAGCCTTAATTAGCTTGTTTTGCTGCTTGTAAAGTATTTTTTAACAACGAGACAATTGTCATTGGACCTACACCTCCAGGAACAGGAGTGATAAAAGCACATTTAGGTGCAACCTCATCAAACTGAACATCACCCAAAAGCTTGAAACCGGATTTTTTAGAGTCGTCTGCAATTCTTGTAATTCCAACATCTACAACGACGGCACCTTCTTTTACATAATCAGCTGTAATAAACTCTGGTTTACCAAGAGCTACAATAAGGATATCCGCCGTTCCACAAATCTCTTTTAAGTTGACTGTTCTAGAATGCGTAAGGGTAACTGTGCAATTCCCTGGGTAGGCATTGCGTCCCATTAAAATACTCATGGGTGACCCTACAATATGACTTCTTCCAACAACTACGCAATGTTTACCACTCGTTTCTACTTTATATCTTTCGAGCATTTGAACAATTCCGAAGGGAGTTGCAGGTAAAAATGTAGGCAAATTAAGTGCCATTAATCCAATGTTTTCGGGGTGAAAGCCATCTACATCTTTTTTAGGATTAATTGCCATTGTCACCTTACTTTCATCAATATGATCAGGGAGCGGCAATTGCACAATAAATCCATCCAAAGCAGCATCATTATTTAACTTATCGATTTCAGACAAGAGCTCATCTTCTGAAATAGTTACTGGTAGCTGCACTAATGTCGAATCGAATCCAACCCGCTCACATGCTTTTACTTTTGCATTGACGTATGTTAAGCTCGCACCATTTTCGCCGACTAAAATAGCTGCCAAATGCGGTTTTCTTCCAC
>JABJPZ010000030.1 GCA_018663635.1 Crocinitomicaceae bacterium | reverse complement strand
GAGGCAGAATGGGAATATGCTGCCAGAGGAGGATTAGATTTGTCTCCTTATCCTTGGGGAGGTCCGTATATAAGAAATGCTCGTGGATGCTTTTTGGGTAATTTTAAACCCATGCGTGGTAGGTATTTCGAAGATGGTGGATTTTACACTGTAAATGTAACTTCGTACCATCCTAACGATTATGGATTATACTGTATGGCAGGGAATGTTGCAGAATGGACAAGTACAGCATATGATGAGTCTATGTATGAATTTTCGCATGATTTAGCACCAGAGTATAAGTACCACGCTTTAGATCATGACCCACCTTCAATGAAGAGAAAAGTTATAAGAGGTGGATCTTGGAAAGACATAGGATATTATTTACAGACTGGTTCGAGAACATACGAATACCAAGATTCCGCGAAATGTTATGTGGGATATCGTTGTGTGATGAGCTATCTTGGTCGGGGAGGTGTAAATAAAAGTGGTGATATCAATTAATAAATAGATCCAAAAATAGAGCCACGTTAAAAAAATGTTGATATATTTCAATCCAAAAATAACAGTTAATACTAATATTTAAAAAGTAAGGAAAATGAGTTCAGGAGGAAGTTTTTTCGAGAGTAGAAAATTTAAGAACATAATGAAATTTGTTTACGGTTGGGGTGGAGCCATCGTAATTATCGGAGCATTGTTTAAAATACTACACTTACCAGGAGCCGGTTTTTGGCTTACGTTCGGTTTGTTGACGGAAGCAGCAATCTTTTTTATCTCAGCATTTGAACCCTTACATGCCGATCCGGATTGGGCATTGGTTTATCCTGAATTAGCGATGGGTCATTCTGATCAAGGTTTGGATGAATTGCCAGAATCATTAGACGATTTAGGTGATGATCTTTCTTTAACGGAGCAACTAGATACTATGTTGGCAGACGCCAAGATAGAACCTGAATTAATTGAAAGTCTTGGTGTAGGAATGAAAGCTTTAAGTGATAATGCCAACCAGTTAGGTGAGGTGTCAGGTGCTTCAACAGCAACAAATAATTATATTGAGAGTTTGGATAGTGCCTCAGCCAAAATGGGTCAACTGTCTGATGCATATGATTCAGCGTCTGAGTCATTAGCAGGTTTAACAAACGCAAAAGCCAGCAGCGACGCTGTAGGCGAGCAAATGGAAAAAGTGTCTGGGAACCTTGCTGCACTAAATAATGTGTATGAAATGCAATTGAAAGGTGCCTCAGAGCACTTAGAGGCAACAGAGCAAATGTATTCTGGTATTAATGAGTTAATGGGTAACCTCCATGGATCTATTGATGATACAAGAATGTATAAAGAAACTATGGGTGAACTTAGTAAGAACTTATCTGCACTTAACACGGTTTATGGTAATATGTTATCGGCCATGAACGTTGGTAGAGATTAATGTCTTCGGCGGTGTATTTAATTCATTCACTAATTTTTAACTTAAAAAAATAACTCGAAATGGGAGGAGGCAAAGAAACCCCACGGCAGAAGATGATTGGACTCATGTACTTAGTACTCATGGCCATGTTGGCCATGAATGTATCCAAGGAAATCATTAATGCTTTTGTGACGCTGGACAGAAAAATGGAAGATGGTAATCAGCTTACCATGAAAGACATTTACGGTAAAGTGAGTACGGCAGAAATGGCGCTTGAAGAAATGAAATTAGATCCGGCTATTCCGCCTGCAAAAATAGAAAAGCAAAAAGATTTAATTGATCGATTACATCATGTTGTTGATATGTCAAAAAGAACTGCCAATTATATGGTTGACAGAACATCATATATGATTATGCAGGCAGATCCGGCTTCAGCTGATTTAGCCAGGACATTGGGTCATTATGGTGCAGAACATCACAATGATTTAGTGCCAGATAAAGATGGCGCACAATCTTATTATTATGTGGATGAAAGGGGCTATTATCATTTGGCATCTATGATGCATTTAGCAAAAAAGGATGATTACGATACTCCGACTCGTTTGTTTGTAGGTGATAATTTTCAAAGTCCTGTCGAAGGCGGACTTGAAATTATATCGACACTAAAGAATTTTCGTGATTCTTTAATTGCGGAGATTGCTAATTATGACGATATCTACAAAGGGGAACCAAAAACATGGAATTTTCCTGAAGTTACAGCAACCCTAAATTCAGCTAGCTCTGAAGACCAGGCGGTTTTTGATGCGGCTATTACAGAGGCCTTAGCCACTGTGAATCCTGCAGATTCAGCAAGAATTAAGCAAATTTATAAGATTTTAACTCCTGTCGATTTTATTGATAATCATGGAGAAACACAACCTTGGTTGGCGGGCGTATTTAATCATTCGCCTATTGTAGCTTCTGGAGCCTTGTTTACCTCGTTGAAAGGGGATGTTCAAAGGGCAGAAAGTATTGCAATTGCGATGATTGCAGATAAAACAGAGAAACCTAAGTTTAACTTTAACAAAATTGAGCCATTGGCTTTTGCAAATAAAGGATATATCAATCAAGGTGATTCTTTAGGTCTTAGCGTAATGATTGCTGCTTACGATTCCACGCAAGATTTAAAGTTAAGGTATTGGGAAGAAGATTCAACCAGGAGTGGTGATCCTATACTTTTCGAGGGAGAAGCGACAAGAAAGCTTGGATTAGGTAGCGACAAAGGTGCTGGGAAGCATTTTGTTTATGGTCAAATAGAGGTTGAGGAAAACGGCGGTAAAAAGTGGAAAAATTGGAATTTTGACTATACAGTAGGTACACCTACCGGTGTTGTTGCTAATACCGAAATGAATGTATTGTACATTAATTATGACAATCAAATTACAGCGTCAGGTTCAGGGTATCCGAGTGTGGATGCGTCTTGTAACAACTGTTCTTTGTCAAAAAAAGGTGATGGTAATTACATTGCTACAGTAAAAAGTGGCAAGTTAGCAACTATTGTTGTTACTGGAATAGCAGCGGATGGAAAAAAGGCAGAAATTGCTAGGCAAGAATTTAGAATTAAAAGATTGCCTTCTCCCACGCCTGTAATTGTAGGTGCTGGTGTTGCAGAAAGCACGGTAAGTATCGGTAAGATTAAGCAGGCAAAGACGCTTTTGGCCGAATTAAAGGGGTCACCGCTGAATGTCAAATTTAATGTTACTAAATTCACAATTAGTGTAGTTAAAAATGGGGAAGTAGCGGAGGCCAAATGTAAAGGCTCAAGGTTATCCAGCAAGGCCTTGAATTACCTGAAGGGTTTAAAGAAAGGTCAAAAATTGTATATAGAGGACGTTTGGGCTCAGGGACCAAAGGGTAAACCAAAAAAGATTCCATCACTAATTTTTAAAGTATTATAAAGCTGGAAAACCTTACAGGTGTTTAATTTAATATTAGTATTATGAATATAAAGCAAATAATATCTGTGTCGTTTACAGTTGTTGCATTTGTTTCAGCTAACGCACAATTACCTAGCTCAGGAATGTCAGAGTCTGGTGTTTTGGATGGAGTTTACGTGCAGGAACATGTGCCAACAAAAAGAGTAATACAATATACAGCATTAAGAGAAGCCGACATTGTATGGGCTAAACGAGTCTGGAGGACCATTGATTTACGGGAAAAGAAAAATCACCCATTAACATATCCGACGGAACCCATTTCTGATAGGAGGTCATTGTGGGATGTTATAAAATATGGAGTAATGGTAGAAAAATCATTGACTCCATATACTGCACAGGACGATTTTGGTAATCCAAATGATCAGTTCGACTTACCCTTGGTACCGCCTAATGGAAATGCGGATGACCCAATTTATAAAGAAGAGTTGAATGCATTATTTATGGATACAAGGACAGAGCCTAAATTAGATGATGAAGGACTCGAAATGTATGATGATATGGGTGAACCGTTGGATACAACCATGTCAGAAGACATATCGTCTGAACAAATTATAAAGTATTATGTGAAGGAAGATTGGTTTTTTGATAAGCAAAGAGGTGTACAAGAAAGAAGAATAATTGGAATCGCACCAGTTAGATATAAGTTGGACCCTAATGGAGATATCAAGGGCCTGAGTGTTATGTTTTGGCTATATTTTCCCGAGTGTCGCTATGTATTCCAAAACTTCTTCGTTTACAATTCTGAAAATGATGCAAGAAGAATGTCGTATGATGATTTGTTCTGGAAACAAATGTATACGAGTTATATTCATAAAGAATCAAATGTCTATGATAGGAAAGTCAACAATACATTTGAAGGAGTAGATGCGCTTTTAGAATCGGAAAAAATAAAGAAAGAAATTTTCACTTTAGAACACGATCTCTGGCATTTATAATTAAAGATATTCATAGTTAAAAGCCTGGAATTTATTCTAGGCTTTTTTTATATAATTGAATCAAATGAATCTCAAGGTTAGAGCGACATTCGTCTTAACGTTGATACTAGCAAGTCCTTTGTTAGGCTTAATTCCATGTACTGGTCAAACAAATAAAAAAATTGGCTTTGCAGATTTTGGAAAATTAAAGCAGCGCATGCCGGAATATGATTCGTTAGTTAGTTTATCTACTGAGCAGGCACTATTGTTTGAAAAAGAATTATACACGCTAACCAGTATGATCCAGGAAAAAAGTAAACAACTTGATACGATAACGGATAGCGGCGAAAAGGAAAAATTAATTGCACAGCTCCAAGACTTAACGTCGATGCGCAATAACTACAGAAGTACCGCCAAAATTGAATTGTCAACATCTGATAATGATTTGTTTAAAGGAGTTAATCAAAGAATAGCCAATGCTTGTGAGCGAATCAAAGATAAAGGAGACTTTGATTACATCTATGATTCAAGTATTAAGGCAATTCCACCAATAATAGGGGCTGAGGATTTAACCGAAGTAATTGCAAATGAGCTCGGGCTCGCTAAATAGTGTATTTATATTTAATTACGTTTTATGGTTTCACTGTCAGATTTAGAATTATATTTTGGAGATCGGGCAATTTTTGATGGAGTATCTGTTCAAGTAACAAAACAAGATAAAATTGGTCTTGTTGGTAAGAATGGTGCCGGAAAATCCACGCTCTTGAAATTGATTAATGGTGAATATACGCCAGACAAGGGAGCAATCAATAAACGCAAAGATGCTATTTTGGGGTATTTACCTCAAGAAATGAAACACAATGAGGCTGCAACAATTCTTCAAGAAACACAATCAGCTAATATTGAAATTAAAACTTTAGACAAAGAAATCACTCAAATAAGCGCCGAACTCGCTGAGAGAACAGACTATGAGTCTTCAAGCTATTTGAAATTGATAGAAAATCTCAATGATAAAAATGATCGATTTCAAATTATAGGGGGCTTTTTACAAGCGGAAAAAGCGGAAAAGATTCTATTTGGTTTAGGTTTTAAATCGGAAGATCTTTCTCGTCCTATGGCCGAGTTCAGTGGCGGTTGGAAAATGCGAGTAGAGCTAGCAAAGATACTTCTATTAGAACCGGATTTATTGTTATTAGATGAACCTACGAATCACCTCGATATTGAATCCATTCAGTGGTTAGAAGATTTTCTAAAAAAAGGAAATAATGCTCTCTTGCTTATTTCTCATGATCGATTATTTCTTGATAACATCACGAATAGAACCATTGAAGTAGTAAATGGAAAAATTAGAGATTATCCTTTACCGTACACCAAGTACAAGGTTCAACGCGAACAGGAAATAGCACAACAAACTGATGCAGCTAAAAATCAAGATAAATATGTGCAGCAAACCGAACAGCTAATTAATAAATTTCGGGCTAAAAAAAACAAGG
Source organism: Crocinitomicaceae bacterium (assembly GCA_018663635.1). Classification (GTDB taxonomy): domain Bacteria; phylum Bacteroidota; class Bacteroidia; order Flavobacteriales_D; family Parvicellaceae; genus UBA10066. Next base: position 14,410 of record JABJPZ010000030.1, on the reverse strand, counting down.
CTGCATTTGCTCAATCTCTTATAAAAAAATTAGATAGATTAGATAAAATTGAAATTGAATCTGATGAAATTGCAGGGTTAAATATTCTCTTTCCGCCGGCTCCTAGATCTGGTAAGATAGCAATCGATGCTGTGAATGTAACAAAAGCTTATGGTCATAATATTTTAACCGATACGGATTTTTCCATGGGGCGGGGAGACAAAGTTGCCTTAATTGGAAAAAATGGGTTAGGAAAGTCTACACTAGTCAAGATGATTGTTGGAGACACAGATTTTAGAGGAACAGTTAAATTAGGGCACAACGTTAATCTAGGATATTTTGCTCAAGACGAAGCTGATCAGTTGGATATGGATAAAACGGTCTTTGAAACGATTGATGACATTGCAGTGGGTGACATTCGTAAAAGAGTGAGAATGATATTAGGTGGATTCTTATTTAGCGGTGAAGACGCCGATAAAAAGGTTAAAGTTTTGTCTGGTGGCGAGAAAACAAGGCTTTCATTATGTAAACTTCTTTTGGAGCCATATAATTTATTGGTACTAGATGAGCCTACAAACCATTTAGACATTAAGTCAAAGGAAATTCTTAAACAAGCTTTGATAAAATATGATGGAACATTATTGATAGTGTCGCATGATCGAGATTTTTTAGATGGTTTGACTGATCGGATTTATGAGATTAAAAATGAACAAATCAGTGTACATCATTTTGGTATAAAGGAATTTTTAAATTACAGAAAAAAGGAAAGTATAGTCGATTTTGAACATAATAGTAATCCTATCCAGAAATCGAAAGACAAAGTAATTTCTCAGAATAAGAAAGATTATTTAGAAAAGAAAAAGGACGAGAAAAAAGAACGCATGTTAAAGAATAAAATCTCTCGTTTAGAAGTAAAAATTGCTGAACTCGAAACAAAAATAAAAGAACTTGACCAGCAAATTTCAGGATTAGATTATAGTGATAAAGTGTTAACCGAAAAAGTGTTAGGGGCTTACAATTTGGCTAAAAGCGAATTAGATAAAACGTATCAAGATTGGGAAAACACCTCTGATGAAATAGACGCTATTAGTTAACATAATGGATCCTTTTATAAATTAATGAGTCCATTTTACCAACATTATAAGTAGCATGATATTCTAGAATTCCTTCAGTATCCCATTCTTTCATTTCTCCCACTTGTCGGTTTTTTTCAAATTTCATAGATAGTTTGAGTGTACCGTTCTTATGCCATTCTAATACATCTCCATGAACTTTCCCTTCTTCATAATTTCTTTCCACTATGATGCTTCCATCTGGTTGTTTAGTAGAGCATTTGCCAGTAAATGGCTTTAATCTATCCGAAAGGTAGTACCAATTAAACCCTGAATCTAAAATTAGGTCAGCACAGTTACAAAAGTGAATATCAGGCAATGGGTTCTTCTCTATTGGTTGAACATGAGTAGAGTTATCCTCGCAGGAGAATAGAAAGACCAATATAGAAACGATTAAAAATTTATACATCGTACAATAGTAATGAATTTTCTTAAAAAGAAGCCGGTCCTCTCCAGGACCGGCTTACACCCTACCTACTACTCGCTTGGAGTGAGTAATTGTACGCTTATCAAACGTGGTACGAAAGTATACGTCAGTTGTCTTTCAAAAAAACCACAAGTTTACTACTCTTGGAAAGCTATAAATACAAACATACAGCAGTCCATGATGATTGATAATCTTGATTCTTCAAAACATATTTGAAATTGCATAAAAAAAGCCTGAACAATTGTTCAGGCTTTTTACTTAGTAGCGGGGACTGGACTCGAACCAGCGACCTTTGGGTTATGAGCCCAACGAGCTACCAACTGCTCTACCCCGCGATCTTAGGACGTCAAAGATATAATTTGTTCCTTTGCACAGCAAGAAAAAATGATAAAAATGGCACATAAGGCTGGTTTTGTAAACATATTAGGTAGCCCAAACGTGGGGAAATCAACGTTGATGAATGGTTTGGTAGGTGAAAGACTTAGTATTATTACTTCAAAGAAGCAAACAACAAGACATCGAATAATGGGGATTGTCAACGGCGACGATTTTCAAATAGTTTATTCTGATACGCCAGGAGTAGTAAATGCGGGCTATAAATTGCACGAACGTATGATGAAATATGTAAATACTGCTATTTCTGATGCAGATGTTTTTCTTTTTGTGACGGACCCGTTTGAAGATGAAATGAATCATGAAAATACCTTATCTAAAATTCAAAATTCAAAGGCCCCCGTTTTGGTTTTAATCAATAAAATTGACTTAATCGATCAGGAACGATTGATAGAAAGAGTAGATTATTGGTCTAAGAAAATACCACGTGCTGAAATTTTACCAATATCAGCTTTGCATAAAATGAACTTGGAGTACATCATTAATAAAGTGAAGGAATATTTACCTGAATCACCCGCTTACTTCCCGAAGGATGAGCTAACCGATAAGCCCATGCGATTTTTTATTTCTGAGATTATTAGAGAGAAAATATTTGAAACTTATGATCAGGAATTACCATACAGCTGTGAGGTTGAGGTAGTGTCGTACAAAGAGGAAGAGTCAATTATTAAAATTGAAGCTAATATTTTAGTCATACGAGATTCGCAAAAGGGAATAATCATTGGCCATCAGGGTAAAAAAATTAAACACGTGGGTATTAAAGCAAGAAAAGACATTGAAATATTTGTTGATAAACACGTGCATCTTGAACTTCGAGTTAAGGTAGAAAAGGAATGGAGGAACCAGGATAAATCACTAGATAACTACGGTTATTAATGGATGCGCACTTGAACGGGTACAATTGGTTGATTAAAGTGAGTTATTACTTTAGAATTGTTTTTATCTGTTTCTTTGCTTGAATTTTGGCTCACTTTCATTCTCGATAAGCTGGTGCGCTTGATTGCTGCATACATAATCCCAACATAACTTGCTACCCAAAGATAATATCCGATAAGCAGATTGCTTAACTCACCTACTAAAAACTCATGTCCTAACCACCAAAGTGCAGCTAAAAATCCCGAAGAACCAATAATCAAAAGTAGATTTCTTCTCTTTGTACTTCTCAGAAAAGCTACGACTCCGAAAATCAAACAAAGGTTTGTGAAAATGGCAAATAAGGATGAAAAAAATAATTCACTATTGAATCCTGCCGATGAATCAAAGGCATCAAATACACCAGTAAGGTTGTATAAAAAACACTGCCACCCGAATAGAGATGTATTTTCACCAAAAATGGAGATGAGGTACGATGGAATAAAAAACGAGGAAGCAAATAGCAGAATAGATGGAATAAAGATTGCTTTTGAACTTTTCATAAGATAAAAATGATTGAATGTTTCTTAAAATTATAAGGATTATCAATTGCTGCTTGAAAAAATAATCTAATAAATGTTAACTCGGATGCGAAAAGATGTTAAAACAAAAGGAACAGACTTTCTCGATTTAATTAACTTTGCGCGGAAATGAGAAACATTGTAGCAATAGTTGGGAGGCCTAATGTTGGAAAATCAACATTATTTAATCGAATGACAGAATCCAGGGCTGCAATTGTTCAAGAAACCAGCGGAGTTACTAGAGATCGCCATTATGGGTTATCAGAGTGGAATGGTGTAGAATTTTCAGTTATTGACACAGGTGGTTATGTTGTGGGGTCCGATGATATTTTTGAAGAAGAAATCAGGAAACAAGTGGTTATTGCTATGGAGGAAGCGTCAGCCATTATTTTTGTGGTAGATGTAACTACGGGAATTACTGATTTGGATGAATCAGTTGCCAATATGTTAAGGAGAACAGATAAACCAGTTGTTCTTTGTTCTAACAAAGTAGACAATGCGAGTCGGTCTATTGATGCTACCGAGTTTTATTCTTTTGGATTAGGTGAGGTACACGCTATTTCCGCTATCAATGGTTCGGGTACTGGAGAATTACTGGATAAGCTAGTTAGCAGTTTCAATACGGATCTGGATGTTGATGATACTTCTGGTATTCCCAATATTGCGATAGTAGGTAAACCCAATGTAGGGAAGTCTTCTTTGTGTAATGCGCTTTTGGGAGAAGAACGGAATATTGTTACGCCTATTTCTGGAACAACGAGAGATTCAATTCATACTCGATACAAGTCCTTTGGTTTTGATTTTAACTTGGTAGATACTGCTGGTATCAGAAAGAAAGCTAAAGTTGATGAAGATATAGAATATTATTCGGTGCTAAGATCCATTCGAACGATTGAAAATTCTGATGTATGTATTTTCATGATAGATGCTACAGAGGGTGTTCAAAAACAAGACTTGAATATTTTTTACGTCATTGAAAAAAACCGAAAAGGGGTAGTAGTTCTTGTCAATAAGTGGGACCTGATTGAAAAAGAAACCAATTCAGTACGAGATTTCGAAAATAAAATAAGGGAGCAGCTATCACCATTTTCAGATGTCCCAATTATTTTTACTTCTGCCATTGAAAAGCAACGAATTCATAAGTCGCTTGAAGAAGCAATCGAAGTATACCATAATCGAACACAACGCATACCAACTTCGCGATTAAACGAGCTTTTACAAGGAATAATGGAGCATCATCCGCCTCCATCTGTTAAAGGTAAATTCATTAAGATTAAGTACATTACGCAACTGCCTACACATGCGCCGGCGTTTGCTCTATTCTGTAATTTGCCTCAATATGTGAGGGATTCTTACAAACGGTTTTTGGAAAACAAGTTCCGAGAAGAATTCAATTTTACAGGTGTCCCGATACGAATATTTTTTAGAAAGAAATAGCGATTAAATTTTATTGAATGCTTGAGAAAAATCATCAATAATAATTTGATGATCTTCAAAGCCAATATAAAACCTGATGAGTTTCCAAGACAATGCAGTTTGATTGTAATTAGCAGAGTCGAACAAGGCGCAAGTTGGAAATAACAAAGACTCATAACCACCCCAAGAGCAAGCGATTAAAAAATGATTCAAAGAATTACAAAAGGTTTCAATTTCTTCGATAGAATTAGCGTTAATTTCCATCGAGAATAATCCTCCACAACCTCGCATTTGTTTTTTTGCCAATTCAAGTTGTGGAAATGATTCTAGAAAAGGATAATTAATTTTTTCCACTTTAGGATGCGAAGAGAGCCAATCGATAACCTTGACAGTGGTTTCGTGAGATTGCTTAATTCTCATGGGAAGTGTTCTCAGGCCGCGTAACAGCAACCAAGCATCGTTGGGAGAAATGATACTTCCAATGGTCATAAATTCGTTCGCAAATATTGAATTTACAACTTCGGAGGAGGCACACAGTATTCCGGCTACAACATCAGAGTGACCACCAATGTATTTACTTGCTGAATGGCAAACAATATCAATTCCGTATTCAGAAGGATTCTGATAAATAGGGGAGGAATAACTGTTGTCACAAATAGTGCGAATACCCTTCTTTTTTGCAAGTTCTGCTACGGCTCGAAGATCTTGCAGCTCAAAGGTGACTGAATTGGGTGTTTCCAGATAAAACAGCTTAGTATTGGGTTGAATAGCATTCTCAAAATTATCAATTGATTTGCCATCAATGAATGAAACTTCAACCTTATATTTAGAAAGGTAATTACCTAAGAGTTTGCCTGTCCATGAATATGGTTTTTGAACACAAACTACATGGTCTCCGGCTTGAACACTATTCATGACCGCTGCAGCTATAGCTCCGCTGCCACTACCAAATATTAAGGCATCTTCTGTTTTTTCCAGTGCCGCTATTTTTCTTCGCAGTGTAGTTACTGTTGGATTAACCCCTCTGGTGTAAAAAGGAACTTCGAGCTCTCTTTTAAGATTTTGTCTTAAGTCATCGACTGAATCAAAACAAAAGATACTTGATTGATAAATTGGAGGAACAACAGAATTTTCATAATCTGCTCGATTTTCTCCTAAGTGATTGATAATATTTTGATTATCCACAATCTAAATGTAAAAAAGGCTTCTTATAGTTACAAGAAGCCCCTCTAATTTTTTTACTGAGAAACTTATACTGCAAAAGCATCTTTTATTTTTGCCACGTAATCTAATTTCTCCCAAGTAAATAATTCAACATCTTTTGTAACTTTTTTACCATCTGGCGCTTGAAAAGTCTTGGTTACAATTTCATTTTTACGGCCCATATGACCATATGCAGCTGTTTCCGAGTACATTGGGTTACGAAGCTTTAGGCGTTGCTCAATAAAATAAGGTCTCATATCAAATATTTTGCTAATTTTTTGAGCAATTTCACCATCACTCAAATCAATTTTAGCAGAACCATAAGTGTCAACAAATAAACCACACGGCTCAGCTACACCAATAGCATACGATACTTGTACTAATACTTCATCGCACAACCCCGCAGCAACCATATTTTTTGCAATATGTCTTGTTGCATAAGCCGCTGAGCGATCTACTTTAGATGGATCTTTTCCTGAAAAAGCACCGCCACCATGCGCTCCTTTTCCCCCATACGTGTCTACAATTATTTTTCGACCGGTTAAGCCAGTATCACCATGAGGCCCGCCAATTACAAAAATACCTGTTGGATTAATGTGAAATTGAATGTCTTCTGTAAAGAGTTTTTGAATTTCAGGCGTACATTTAGCTTTAACACGTTCCACTACAATGTTAACAATATCCGATTTGATTTTTTCCAACATAACCGATTCGGTATCAAAATCATCGTGTTGTGTTGAAACAACAATAGTATCAATTCGTTGGGGTACATTGTCGTCAGAGTATTCAATGGTAATTTGAGATTTAGCATCTGGACGTAAAAACGGAATTAATTCCGGCTCATTGTTTCTTATTTGCGCCATTTCAAGTAATATCTTATGAGCGAGGTCCAGACCTAAAGGAATATAATTTTCTGTTTCTTTAGTAGCGTAACCAAACATCATTCCTTGATCACCAGCGCCTTGGTCTTCAGGATTTTCTCTTTCCACACCTTGATTAATGTCTTCTGATTGCTCATGTATGGCAGATAAAATTCCACATGAGTTAGCATCAAACATATATTCTGACTTGGTATAACCAATTTTTTTAATCGTATTTCTTGCAATTAACTGAACATCAAGGTAGGTGTTGGTTTTAACTTCTCCGGCTAAAACAACTTGGCCTGTAGTAACTAATGTTTCACAAGCTACTTTCGACTGAGGATCAAATGCCATAAAGTTGTCAATTAATGCATCTGAAATTTGATCAGCAACTTTATCTGGGTGTCCTTCTGATACGGACTCTGAAGTAAATAAATATGGCATAATTATGCTTTTTAGCGTGCGCTAAATTAGGAATTTAATTGGCTCTTTTTAGTTATTGGTCAATTTTTTAAACGCCTCTTCTAAAGAATGCTCTTCTTTCTGTAGTGTTAGAATCAAAAGACTATTTTCATTCGCAAATTTTGATATCGCTGGTCTCAAATCAACCTTAGACTTAGGTTCTAATAAAAAGAGATTCTGCTCTATTTGATTAACAACGGAAACTCCAGAAATCGTTTGCAGTTTTTTAATGGATATTACTTGATCAAATTCAACTCGGATAACTTGTTTTGCTGATGTTTGACTTTGTAAATTCTTTGCTGAGTCATCGGCTACAATTTCTCCTTTGTTAATGATAATAACCCTATCGCATATAGCTTCTACCTCTTGCATTATGTGTGTGGAAAGCATAACGGTTTTTTCACTTCCTAATCGTTTGATTAGATTTCGAATATCTTCAAGTTGATTTGGGTCAAGGCCACTGGTTGGTTCATCAAGAATGAGAACTTCAGGGTCGTGAATAAGCGCTTGCGCCAATCCAACACGTTGCTGGTATCCTTTTGAAAGCGCTGCAATTTTTTTGTGACTTTCTAGTCTTAATCCAACAGATTCAATCATTTCATCAACCCTCTCTTTTCTATTGGGCACTTTGTGTAAATGTGCTATGAAGCTGAGGTATTCTTTCACATACATATCTTGATAAAGAGGCGTGTGTTCCGGTAAGTATCCTACGAGTTTTTTTACGCCTAAAGTTTGTTCATTAACATCTAGATTACAGACTTTTATCTTACCTTCTGTTTGCGGGATAAAACAAGTAATGATTTTCATCAATGTGGATTTACCTGCTCCATTGGGCCCGAGAAAACCAACTATCTGGCCTTTTGGTATTTCCATAGAAACATTGCGCAGCGCATATTGATCGCCGTAAACTTTAGAAATATTTTGTACCGAAATAGACATGGAATTAATCTTTGGGTAAAGTTACTACATAATTATATATTTCTTAGTTGCAAGCGCATGCAGTATCAACATTAGGTTTGTTAACTTTGCGAAACTTTGGAAAAGGGATTGGTAATAAGATCGACGGGAAGTTGGTATGAAGTGAGGTTAACGGACGGCACTGTTTCTCAGTGCAGAATACAAGGTAAATTTCGGATTCAAGGAATAAAAAGCACGAATCCGATTGCTGTCGGTGATTGGGTGGATTTTAATAAAGAAGAAGACGGAACGGGAGTTATTAGAGCCATACATGACCGACGAAATTACATTATTAGAAAATCGGTTAATTTATCAAAACGCTCTCATATTATTGCCAGTAATATTGATCAGGCAATTTTAATTATAACGATTGATAGTCCAAGAACTTCAACAGGTTTTATTGATCGGTTTTTAGTTAGTGCTGAAGCTTACAGAATTCCAGTTGCGCTTGTGTTTAACAAGATCGACTTACTAGACGTCAAGTCGAAAGAGCAATTGGTTAAGCTAATCAAAACCTATAGAGAAGTAGGTTATGAAACCTATGAAGTTTCTGCTTTAAATAGAACTGGGGTAGCTGCAATAAAAAATTTAATGAAGGACAAGGTGAGTCTGGTTTCTGGTCATTCAGGAGTTGGCAAATCAACTTTAATTAATGCCGTGGATGTAAATTTAGAATTGAAAACCGGTGAGATTTCTGAAGCACATTATAAAGGAAAACATACTACTACATTTGCCGAAATGTTTGAGCTAAATTTTGGAGGATTTATAGTAGATACCCCTGGAATCAAAGGTTTTGGGATTGTGGATATTGAGAAAAAGGAGCTGGGGCATTATTTCCCTGAAATTCGCGCTTTAATGGGAGATTGTAAGTTTAATAATTGTCAGCACTTGAAAGAACCCAAATGTGCTGTAATCCAAGCTGTAGAAAATGGAAAATTGCCAGTTGAACGATACACTAATTATCTAGCAATCTATGAGGATAATGAAGAGGAGACCTATCGGGATAAAGGATACTGAATGAGGGCAATAATTCAAAGAGTTAAAAAGGCTTCGGTAACCATTAGTGGGAAGAAGATAGCAGCGATTGAAAATGGTTTATTAATATTGGTGGGCATAGAGTCAATGGATGATTCTGCAGATATAGAATGGTTAGCAGGGAAAATAGTTAGGATGAGGATATTTCCAGATGCGCATGGTGCTATGAATAATTCTTTAGTTGATATAGTAGGTGAGGCTTTGGTGGTTAGCCAGTTCACATTGCACGCCAGCGTGAAAAAAGGAAATAGGCCTTCTTTTATGAAAGCAGCAAACCCCGTGATCAGTAAACCGTTATATGAGTGTTTTGTTAATCAGCTTGGGGAGCTGATGCAATTACCACCTAAGACCGGCAGGTTTGGAGAAGACATGCAAGTACACTTAATTAATGACGGTCCCGTTACCATCATATTGGATTCAAAGAATAAAGAATAATGACGATAACAGAAGCGCAAAAACAGGTTGACGATTGGATTAAAAGATACGGAGTTCGCTATTTTAATGAACTTACAAATATGGTCATTCTTTCGGAAGAGGTTGGCGAATTATCTCGTATTGTGGCCAGAAGATATGGTGAACAGTCAGAAAAGGAATCTGATAAAGGAAAGGATATTGGGGATGAAATGGCTGATGTATTGTGGGTTCTCATGTGTCTAGCCAATCAAACAGGGGTTGATTTAGAGGCAGCATTGGAGCGAAACTTTAAGAAAAAGACAAGTCGTGATAGTAAACGACATATTGAGAATCCAAAATTACGCTAGCGAAGTATCGTGGCTGATTAGAATTAGACGCTATTTTTTACCTTTTTTCTTTTGGCCCCTTGTTTTGGGTTTTTTGTATTTCGCTTTTATTTTCTTTTTGTAAGAACCACCCTGATTGGTTTTTTGATTCTTTTCTTTTTTCTCATGAAACGCAGGACCTCTTTCATCTATCTTTTTTGGTTTGGGAAGATAGTTTTTCTCAAGAATAACAGGTTTCTCCTCAGTTATAAGAACATCTGTAAAAACAACATCTTCCGGAACGTCCAATCGATCGATATTTTTGCCCAATGACGCTTCAATATTACTTTGCCAATTTTTTTCTTTTTCACTAATGAAAGACACGGCAGTACCTTTACTTTCAGCTCGCCCTGTTCTTCCAATTCGATGTGTGTAGTGTTCTACGTTTTCAGGCAGATGAAAATTAATAACATGAGAAACTCCTTCGATATCAATTCCTCTTGAGATCAAGTCGGTAGCAATAAGTATCCGAATGGTCCCATCAGCAAATGACTTAACTGCGTTAATCCGATAATTTTGAGACTTGTTAGAATGTATGGCACTGGCTTCTTCTGGGTAATCCTGTTCAAGTTCTTCGTGAAGACGATCTGCAAACTTCCTACTACTTACAAAAATTAGAACTTTTGAGAATTCAGGAGCAGCTAGCAAGTGCTTAATGAGTGATTTTTTCGATAAAAAGTTAGGAGCATTGTAATATTTTTGGGTAATTAACTTTAAAGGTGTACCGGCTCCAGCTGCTTCAATTTTGATTGGTGAATAAAAGAATTTTTTAATGAATGTTTCTACGTCTTCTGTAATTGTTGCTGAGAATAATAAGTTTTGTCTTTTTACAGAAAGTAAGTCAATTATATTAAGAAGTTGAGGCCGAAAGCCCAAATCAAGCATTTCGTCCATTTCGTCAATAACTAATTGCTTTACATTTTTAAGGCGTAATACACCACTTAATGCTAAGTCAGCTAGTCTGCCTGGTGTAGCTACCAGAATGTCAACGCCATTATCATGGATAATTTGTTTTTGTGTATTGATATTGGTACCACCAAAAACTCCAATGACTCTGCAATTGATATAAGTAGTTAAGGCTTCTACTCGATCTACAATTTGGTCAACAAGCTCTCTGGTAGGAACAAGTATTAACACTCTTGGGTGCTGTTCCTTTGAGTATTTTAGGTTACGAAGGATTGGAAGTAGAAAAGCCAAGGTTTTACCGGTTCCGGTTTGAGCAATTCCAACAACATCTTTTCCCGCCATAATCACAGGAAAAGCTTTTTCTTGTATGGGCGTAGGATTGCTGAACCCGAGTTCATCCAGCGCATTTAACAAGGGTGTATTTAGATTTAATTCAGTAAAGTTCACAGTCTATGATATCGGTACGGGAATTCTGTCTGCATTCACTTTAACAAAAGTATACGTTCCTTCGGTAGCTTTCATCATGTTGTCTTCAACAAAATCTCTGGTAACCCAGGCTTCGATATTAACGGAGAGAGAACTTCGACCTTTTCTTTTTAACTCAACAAAGCAGGACAGCGTATCCCCTACAAAAACAGGGATTTTAAATTCTGTTGATTCAATGGATACAGTTACGACACGTCCCTTGGCAATTGATCTGCAGAAAATTCCTCCAGCTATATCCATCTGAGACAATAACCAACCTCCAAATATATCTCCAGCAGGATTGGTGTCTGCTGGCATTGCAACAACTTGTAAGGCTAATTTACCTTTTGGTCTTTCCATAGAATAAAGGTACGATAATGGCTGCTTGTTCTTCTGTGAAATTTGAAAAATATAGGAAACAAAAAAGGAGGCATTCGCCTCCTTTGTACTTGTTGGTAGAAAATTATTTCTACAATTCTTTTTTCTTCGTGCATGTTTTTCCGCTAGCTTTTGAGCAACAACTTTTTGTTTTAGCAGTTTTTGTGCATTCTTGAGATTTCTTTTTCTTCTTTTTCTTCTTTTTCTTTTCGTCACCTTTGGTTTTTTCAGTCTTAACTGGATCACCATCGAATGTGGTAGCTGCAAATGTGGTTCCACCTAGAAAAGCAACGAGTGTAAAAGCAATAAGTACCTTTTTCATATGATTAGATTTAATAAATGTCTTTTAATGGACGCTTAAAATAAGAATAAATAGTTGGAATTGCACTCGATATATTAAAATTCTGCAAGAACTGTCTCTGAACCGACGGTTTTTGTGTTCAGATCGACAAGTATTTTTGCATCTAGAGGAAGAATTACATCAATTCGTGATCCAAACTTAATGAATCCGCAATTTTCACCTTGAACTGCTTGGTCACCTTCTTTGGCGTAGCAAATAATTCTTCGTGCAACGGCGCCTGCTATTTGACGAAACATAACTTCTTGTCCTGCATCCTTTTTAATGACAATGGTACTTCTTTCATTTTCTGTAGATGATTTTGGATGCCATGCGACAAGGTATTTTCCTGGATGGTATTTAAAGTAATTTACTATGCCAGGAATTGGATACCACTGTGCATGAACATTCAGTGGAGACATAAAAATAGAAAGCTGTATTCTTTTATCATTGAAATATTCTTGTTCGATAATTTCTTCAATTACTACAATTTTGCCATCAGAAGGTGCTATAATTTTGTTCCCATCTACAATTGAATTTCTTTTTGGAATTCGGAAGAATTGGACAATTAAAAAGAAAAATACAATGGAAATGGCAGTTAGCAAATAAAATAACCATAGCCAACTGCTTGTTAGAAAATAAACCAATGCGTTGATGCAGACTAATACTGCAAATGTTACTAAAATTATCGTATATCCTTCTTTGTGAATTTTCACAGGTGCTTAAATTAAAGATTCAGCTTTAATAATAAGAAAATAAGTAAGAACGAATGGAGCAGCATAGAGCACACCATCAAATCGATCTAAAATTCCGCCGTGACCGGGTAAAAAATTACTGGCATCTTTAACTCCAATACTTCTTTTTATTTGTGATTCAGTTAAATCTCCCAAGGTTCCAAAAATTACGATTAGACTCGAAATAATTGACCAATGAAACATAGAGCTATCGGTCGATTTAGCAAATAATATTGCACTACCAACAGCAACACAAGCACCACCAATAAATCCCTCCCATGTTTTATTGGGTGAAATACGTTTGAATAGCTTTCTTTTACCAAATAACCTACCGAATACATAAGCTCCAGTATCATTACTCCATACGATAATAAAAAAGCCAAGTAACAAGCTATACTCGTTTTTGTAAAGATGAACTTCATCATTAAAAGGATTGTAATAAGCGAAGTAATTCAATGATGCAAGCGGCATTACAATATAAATCATAGAAAGCACAGTGAAGGCAATGTTTGAAATTGGAGACTTTTGTTTTCTGAAAAGTTCAACAATAACTATTCCTACGAGTAATGGAAAAATAATGGACAGCGTGTGCAAAGGAAGCCAGTTGAAGCTGTGTAAAGCAATAAGTATATATATGGTCGCACCGCATATAAAACCTATTGTTTTGTGAGGCGTAAATGAGGCCTTATTCATTAATTTATAAAATTCGTAGAGCGCGAACATGCTGATTAACAGAAATAAAATAGCAACAGAATATTGGCTCCAGACGATGCTCGAGATTACAACTCCGACGAAAAGAAGTCCTGTGGCAGTTCTAGTAAGTATTTCCTTCAAATTGCTGAACTTTCAATCAAGCGTTTGGTTACAATTACATCGTCTTTTTGGACATATAACTCAATGGTGCCAATGGATTGAACCATAGAGTCTTTTTTATTTAACACAATGGTTTCGATTCCGTTTTGCTCAAGCATACTTTTTATAGTTTGGCAGATGTGCTCAAAACTAGATTCAAAAACGAGTGTCCAATTGTCATTCATTCGATATTTTCCGCCTCCTGTTCGGGCGTTTCTTTTTTATCGTCCGATTCATCATTATTAGTAGTGGCTTCTTGTGAAGGGACTTTGTCTTCATTCTTTTCCGAATTAGAATCAGTGCTTTCAGTTGTTTCAGGTTGCACTTTATTGTTCTTCATTTCTTTCGAAATGGAAGATGCGTCATCATCAACTGAAGAATCTTTGTCGAATGGTCTTTTTCCGAAAATAAGCTCCAAATCATCCCTGAAAATTACTTCTTTTTCAAGTAATTTTTGAGCCAGTTGATCTAGCTTATCCTTATTGTCCTGAAGTAAGTTTTTAGCTCTTTCATATTGACCTTCAATGAGTACACTGATTTCTTCATCAATTATTTTTGCCGTATCATCACTATATGGTTTATCCATAAAAAAGCCTTGTTGACCGGAAGGATCGTAGTGTCTTACATTTCCTAGTTTATTGTGTAGATCATAGATGGTTACCATGGCTTGAGCCATTTTTGT
>JABJPZ010000280.1 GCA_018663635.1 Crocinitomicaceae bacterium | reverse complement strand
GGATCTTATAATTTTTTATACAATGGATCAAATGCAAGTGGAGCTGATACGCTTGGTGCTATAGCTGGTAATTATACTTTAGAAGTATCTGATGCCGGGGGTTGCTCGGATACGTCTGGACCTTACACAATTGGTTCTTCGTCAGGTTTGATTATTGACATCTCTAGTCTAGTAATTACTGATGAATCTTGTGCGGGTAATGACGGAAACATTACTGGAATTATCGTATCAGGGGGTTCTGCCCCATATAGTTATGCTTGGAATGGAACCACAGGGTCTGGCCTAGATACAATCGGTGCTGCTGCCGGAGTATATACTTTAATGATTACAGATCAATTTGGTTGTTCTGTTACTTCTGCGCCTTTCACTATTGGTTCTTCCACAGGGCTTTCCATAGATTTATCTGGACTTTCTGTAATAGACGCAAATTGCCTTGCATCAGATGGATCTATTACTGGAGTCATTGTGTCTGGTGGAACATTACCCTATTCCTACACCTGGAATGGATTAGTAGCATCTAGTGAGGATACTGTTGGTATTGGTTCAGGTAACTATACCTTGGAAATTACCGATAATGCTGGCTGTAATATTTCTGCAGGACCATTTACTGTGAGTAGTTTGAATACATTGGTTGTTGATTCGATAGGATTTGTGACCGTCGATGAAAATTGCACTGCAGTAGATGGTAGTATTTCTGGGATTGCTGTCTCTGGTGGTAGTGGAACTTATTCTTTTGCATGGAATGGAGTCACAAGTTCCGGCCCAGATACTGTCGGTTTGGGAGCGGGGGCCTACACTTTAATTGTGTCTGATGATAATGGATGTGCGGACACTACAGGTGCCTACCTGATTAACTCCTTAAATTCTCTTTCGATAGACACCATAGGTTTTGTAGCTACAGATGAAAATTGCACAGCATCAGACGGCAGTATTACAGGAATTTCAGTTTCTGGAGGTAGTGGAGTTTATTCTTATGCTTGGAATGGAGTTGTTAGCTCTAGTCCGGATACGGTGGGCCTAGGTGCTGGTTCATATACGCTAGTGGTAACCGACAATAATGGGTGTGCAGATTCAACAGGTAGCTACATTTTAGGAAGCGTTAACAACATGATAATTGATTCAACTAGTTATATTATTTCTGATGCTAACTGTTCAGCTTCGGATGGAGGCGTTTCGGGAATTGTAGTCAGTGGACCGGGATTATCTTACACCTATTCTTGGAATGGAACAGTAAGTCCTTCAATTGATTTAATCAATGCAACTTCAGGAAGTTATATGTTGATAATTACCGATGATAATGGATGCGTAGATTCTACTGGAACCTATTTTGTAAATAGTATTTCTACACTTAATGTTGATACCACTGCATTGGTGGTCATGGCCGAGAATTGTACCGCGGCAGACGGCAGTATTGTGGGTATCACTGTTTCCGGCGGTACTGCCCCATATTTGTACGATTGGAATGGCGTTAGTACGCTTGGTTCAGATACTATAGGTTTAGATTCTGGGAGTTATATTTTAACCGTTACCGATGATGCAGGGTGTTCTGAAGTACTTGGTCCCTTTCTAATTCCATCAGTTTCTTCACTTTTTACTGACGATTCGGGTATTCTCGTTCTTGATGCGCATTGTGGTTTGTCTGATGGAGCTATAAGCGGAATCATTGCCACTGGATCCGGGACATTAAATTACAGTTGGAATGGTCTTGTTTCTTCTGGCACAGATACGAGCAATTTAGTTGCCGGCAATTATTTATTGACGGTTACAGATGCGAATGGCTGTGTGGATAGCCTTGGTGCATATACGGTATCGAATATAAGCGGTCCTGTGATTGATTCTTCAGCAGTTGTTATTACAGATGATGCATGTAGTCAGGGAATAGGAGGTATTACAGGTTTGGCTATTAACGGAGGTTCAGGCCCAGTTTCGATTGCATGGGATAATACTGACACAGTTCTTGATTTAAGTGGACTTTATGCAGGAAATTATTCAATAACAGTAATTGATTCCGTTGGATGCGTTGACTCTCTAGGTCCGATTGTAATAATAGACTCTGGCAACCCAACAGCTAACTTTACCGCATCCCCAATAATAACAGACGTCAATAATCCATTGATTAATTTTACTGACGCATCATCGTCAGATGTAACGACTTGGAATTGGTATTTTGATTCATTGGGGACAGATATTTCAACGAATCCAACTTTCAGCTTCAATGAATCAGGAGTTTATCAAGTCGTTCTAGTGGTACTGAACAGTTTTGGTTGTACAGATACGGCGAGTATGGAAATCACTGTCAACGCGGTAGATTCAATGACAATTCCAAATATCATGACGCCAGATGGAAATGGTATAAATGATGTATTCTCAATAGCAGGGTTATTACCTGACAGTTATGTGGCAGTCTACAATAGATGGGGACAGAAAATTTTTGAAACAACTCGTTATTTAAATAATTGGGATGGTCGAACAAGTACAGGAGAGAGGGTTCCTAATGGAACTTATTTTTATGTTGTTGTTGACCCGAACGGTGTCGAATTTACTGGTTCCCTGTCTGTGTCAGGTCAGTAAGAAAAATTGAATTCATGCGAATTATTACATTGGTTGTCATTTACCTTCTTTTTAATACCAATAGCTTAGCTCAACACGAATTAGAGATGTTTTTTTCTTCTAATCAACAATTAGAAAGTAAAGTAGATTCAATTTACTGGCAATTGTCTAATAAAGAGAAAGTGGCTCAAATGATTATGCCTGCTGTTGGAAAACACGGGAAACCTGTTTCTGAAGTAATAGATTTAATAAAACAACGCAAAGTCGGCGGTATACTTCTCCTTAATGGCGCCAAAGCTGAATTTTCACAACTGGTTGCTACACTTGATTCTATTGGTGAATTATATGGGAATTTGCCCTTTTTATATAGTGCAGATGCTGAACCTTCATTAATTCGATATAAAATTAAAGGTTGTGCTAGTGTTCCAAAAGCCAATGAACATCAATCTGAAATAGAAGTGATCAAAACAGCTAAATCCATTTCCAGTGATCTTGTAGATATTGGAATCAATTATAATTTTGCACCGGTTGTCGATCAAGGTAATATGAATGCAGCAATCACTAATCGAAGCTTTGGGTCCAATGTCGATTCAATTTCTTTATGGAGTAACGCTTTTATTCAGGTTTCACAGCAAATGGGTGTAATTGCTACGGCAAAGCATTTTCCTGGACATGGTTTAGTTCATGGAGACACGCATGAAAAGTTGGTTTATATTGATGGATTATTACAAGAGGTGGTTAATTATGAGTCATTAATTAGCGGCGGAGTACTTTCAATAATGGTTGGTCACATTGCAGTCAAAAATAACCCGAAATATGGCACGAATGGTTTGCCGGCAACCTGCTCAAAAAAAATTGTAACTAATTTACTAAAAGAGGAGCTTAAATTTAAAGGCTTAATCGTTACGGACGCCATGAATATGGGAGGAGTGAGGAATGTAACCGATTGTGGAATGAGAGCAGTCGATGCAGGATGTGACATTCTTCTTATGCCGATTGACGAAAATAAAGAAATTCAAACCATACTTGCTAAGTATGAGAGTAGCGAATCATTTCAATGTCGAGTAGAGGAGTCCGTTAAAAAAATAATTCGAGTTAAAATTTGTCTTGGAATTTTATAAATATTCTCTTTTTATCTTAGTCGTAACTAGAGGAACTTTATAATATTTTTAATTGAGCTAATTTAATTATTGATTCACCGCAAATAATTGATCAAATGTTAGGGTTTCTTCTGACTTATCGAATGGCAAATATACTTTAGGTAGCGCAGCATTATTCATTTCAACGCATATTGCATCTTTTGAGTTTTCAGACGCTTCAATCTGCACACTTACTTCATAGCATAAAGCGTAGGTCTCAAAATTTTCTAATTTGGCAAGAGCAACAAGTTGTTCAATTAGACTGCCGTTATTTGGAATGTTTTTCGGCTCTATTTCTATTCCCATAGGATGAACAATTCCCGACTTACCAATAAATGCGCCGAAGGGATAAAACTCGTGGTTGAGTGAAAGCATTTCTTTTGCTATTTCTAAACAGTGTTCGCTGAGTGCTTCTTGTTCTTCAGTCATGTTGCGAATTTAAGGTGCTAATTTGAACTAGCAATGGAAAAAAGTTGGTAAGTTTCTTAATTCAAAATTGAGAATGTCGATAGGAAACAATATTTTCGCCAAGTAAAATTTAATAAATATGAAAAATCAGGAAGCTCTTGCTATAATTGATAAAATGAAAAAGGAAATTTCTAAGTCTGGTATAGTGGCAGAGAAATTGGTGGTTAATTTAAAAAAATTACGACCTTTTGCTATTGAAGAGGAAGATCCGAGCCTTACCAAGGTGATACGATTAACCTATGAGCATCTTGAAGAAAAAGGGTCTTTCAATATTCCTATTCCTGAGGAAGTGGTTAATGAAGAAGAAGAGGAATTAGAGGAAACTCCTGTTGAAGAGGAAAAAGCACCTGCAGAAGAAATGGATGATGCAGCAAAATGCGAAAGTCTTGATTATTTACTTTCGATCATGATAAATTGTGATGAGAACGAATTAAATAGAGAGGACCTAATAGGCTATAGAAATTTGATGATGGAATATCAAGAGCTGTAATAACCGCGTTTCTTTAAAACAGTAATTCTGTATCTCCAATCCCTTTACGAACGATTTCAATTACATCGTTGGTACAATTGACAACAGTCGAAGGCTGGTTGTTTCCATATCCTCCGCTAATGACTAAATCAACTAAGTGTTCGTATTTTTCATGAATCAAAGACGGGTCTGTGGTGTATTCAATGACGTCGTCGTCATCATGGACTGAGGTGGCAATAATGGGATTACCCAAAACTTGTACAATTTGCCTTGCGATGTTATTATCAGGAATTCTAATACCAACTTCTTTTCGATTGGTTTCAAATAATTTCGGAACTTTATTACTCGCGTTGAGTATGAAAGTGAATGGTCCAGGTAGCGCTTTGTTCATGGCTTTGAATACGGACCGACCAAACTGTTTTGTGTAATCTCCTAAAGCACTTAAATCGAAACAGATTAATGAAAAATTGGCGTTTCTTAGTTTTACTCCTTTTAATTTGGCCACTCGTTCAATGGCTTTTTTGTTTTTGAGGTCGCACCCAATACTGTAAATGGTGTCTGTAGGATAGATGATTACACCACCTCGCTTCAAACAATTAACCACTTCTTCTATTTTTCGATCTTCTGGATTTTCAGGGTGAATTTCAATCAGCATACTTAGGAGTTCCCTTTCGCATAATCGGCTAAGAATTTTTCTAAGCCAATATCCGTTAAAGGGTGTTTTAATAGTGCGGTTATAGCGCTCAATGGGCCAGTCATAACATCTGCACCAATTTCTGCACATTCGATAATGTGCATTGGGTGTCGAACAGAGGCAGCTAAGATTTCCGTATCGTATAAGTAGTTATCATAAATCAATCTAATTTGAGCAATTAGTCCCAAACCGTCAGTGGAAATATCATCCAGTCTACCTACAAAAGGAGAAACATAAGACGCCCCAGCTTTGGCAGCTAAAAGTGCCTGTCCTGCTGAAAAAATAAGTGTGCAATTCGTTTTGATTCCTTTATCAGAAAAGTACTTCAGTGCCTTAACTCCATCTTTTGTCATCGGGATTTTAACAACGATATTTGGATGAAGTTGAGCAAGGGCTTCTCCTTCGCTAACCATTCCTTCGAAGTCTGTAGCGATTACTTCTGCACTTACGTCTCCATTAACTGTAATATTACAGATATCGACATAATGTTGTTTTATGTTTTCGTGTCCGGTTATACCTTCTTTTGCCATTAGCGAAGGATTGGTCGTTACGCCATCTAGAATTCCAAGGTCTTGGGCTTCTTTTATTTGATCCAGGTTTGCGGTGTCTATAAAGAATTTCATTGCTGTTGCGTTGTTTCTTCAAAAGTATGGTTCAACAAGGCTTAAACCAAGTAAAAACAATTAACACTTGAAGTAGTTATTAATAGTTTCGGTTAAATGGTGGAGTGCATGCGCTTAGTCAGTAGTTTTCGAATGACTCTAAAAAAAGAAATATTGGCACGCATATTGGATTGATTTAGAAAATCAAAATGATACGTTGATGGAATTGAGAGAAAGAATGATTTCGGCATTAGATTTCCATGGGATTGACTCGAAAAGAGAATTAATAATATGTTCTAATAATGGTGATTGGTGTTACATTCCTTTGTTCCGATTAATAGACATAGTTTCAAGTCTTTACAAAACGCAACAAAAGATAATAGAACAACGACTAATTGAAGTTGCTTCTAATGCAAATCGATTAATGGAATTCCTCTATTACCTGGCAAAACCGATTGCAGCGGTAAGAATTTAATCTCTTGATCTAGAAGAACGCGCAGATAATACTTTTCAAAATATTTATTGTGGAATCTACTCGAAATTGAACCTATTGATAAAAGGTTTGTACGGATAATCTCATACAATAAATGCAATTCAAAAAGTATATATCGGAAATACTAAGTTATAAATCTTACCCGTTGTATGTGATTTTTGTTACTGGCATTTTTCCTGTTTCGTCTGTCGCTTTGCATGTTTTAGGTTGGATTTCAATACGTTGGATGATTATCCCAAACGTTGTCATGTTGAGTTTGTCTGCTTACCATTTATTCAATAATAATGACTTTAGAAACCTCATTTTATTGGGCTGGAGAAATGGTATTTTGGCGACGCTGCTATACGATTTAAGTAGAATTCCTTTTATGTATTTGGGTTGGGACGATTTTATCCCTAGCCTGGGAGGATGGTTGTCCAATTCCGAAGAAAATTTTATCCTGGGTTATTTATGGCGATACTTTGGCAACGGCGCTGGTTTAGGCATTGGTTTTGTTGTTCTTAATTATTTTTTATCGTTTAGGAGAGTGGTAATTGCAGGAATTCTTTATGGTTTATCTATTTTTCTTGTTTTAGATGTTGTCTTAGTGTGTTCCGATTACGCGCAAGACATCATGTTTACATTGACTCCTTTGTCATTTATTGGAAGTTTTACGGGACATTTAATCTATGGAACAACTTTGGGACTTTCCCTTTCTAATGCATGGAAGTAATTCAATTTCAGGTTAAGCACTTTACTTAGTATATTTATCCCAAATTTTAGCGTTAGTCAGCTTATAAAATTTTGGAACATTGTTGAATTAATTCAGACGAAATAAAATGAACAAGATACTGATCGCAAATAGGGGAGAAATAGCATTGAGAATAATGCGTTCTTGTAAAGAAATGGGGATAGCAACTGTAGCGATTTATTCTGAAGTTGATAGGAATGCACCATTCGTTAAATACGCAGATGAGGCGGTATGCGTTGGCCCGGCAGCAAGTAATGAGAGTTATCTAAGGGGCGATAAAATAATTGCAATTTGCAAGGAATTGGATGTTGACGGAATTCATCCAGGTTATGGGTTTTTATCTGAAAATGCTGACTTTACAAGAGCGGTTACGGCAGCGGGAATCACCTTTATTGGTCCATCGCCCGAAGCTATGGAAGTTATGGGTAGTAAACTTGCTGCTAAAGAGGCAGTACGGAACTATGATATTCCAATGATTGAGGGAACTGATAAAGCCATTACCGACATTTCGGAAGCTAAAAAACGAGCCAGAGAAATTGGATTTCCTATTTTAATTAAGGCATCTGCTGGTGGTGGTGGAAAAGGGATGCGTGTGGTAGAAGATGAAAGTCAATTTGAAGAGCAGATGAATCGTGCGGTTTCAGAAGCAGTTAGTGCTTTTGGTGATGGGGCCGTATTTATTGAACGTTTTGTAGAAAACCCTAGGCACATCGAAATTCAAATTTTAGCTGACACATTAGGGAATGTCGTTCATTTATTTGATCGAGAATGTTCCATTCAAAGAAGACATCAAAAAGTTATTGAGGAAGCGCCCAGCTCTTGCTTAACTGATGCATTGAGGTCTGAAATGGGTAAGGCTGCTTGTGATGTAGCAAAGGCCTGTAATTATTATGGAGCAGGAACCGTTGAATTTCTATACGAGGAAGGCGAATTTTTCTTTCTTGAAATGAATACACGCTTACAAGTGGAGCATCCAGTTACGGAAATGATTACGGGCAAAGATTTAGTAAAGGAGCAAATAAATATTGCCAGAGGAAATAAATTACCTTTTGAACAGAGTGATTTAACCATTAGCGGTCATTCAATAGAGGTACGAGTATATGCTGAGGATCCTAGAAATAACTTTTTGCCGGATATTGGTAAATTGGAAAGGTATCGGAGACCATCTGGTATGGGAGTTCGGGTAGACGATGGTTTTGAAGAAGGTATGGAGATTCCTATTTATTATGATCCAATGATTTCCAAATTAATTGTTTTTGGCAACACAAGGGATGAAGCCATATCAAAAATGCTCCGTGCAATAAAAGATTATGAAGTCGTCGGTGTTGAAACCACTTTGCCATTTTGCTCTTATGCAATCGATCATGAGGCTTTTCGATCAGGAAATTTTAGTACTAAATTCGTAGCTGAACATTTTACGGACTCAGAAGTACTGGATGCTTACTTTGAGGATGAAGCAGAAATCGCTAAGCTTTTTGCGGTAAAGTATTTTAATGATCATAAACGATCTGGGTTCTATATCGCAGATGATCAAATTTCGAAATGGAAACTTAACAGAAATTAACGTAACCTGTTAGCAATAAGAACGGTACACTATTTATTTCCTGTTGTTATGCAAAAGCTTGTTTTAATTGTCTTTCTATTTCCAATTTTTATAGTTGCTCAAAATCAAAAGAAGCAAGTAGTAAAGAAGGCTATTTATAAAGGCGATACGGTATTTTACGATGAGCTACCAGCGGTGCCTGTCGGAGCTGGTTCAGATGATTTTTGGAAAAATTATCATCATGCAAAAACTTTTGTGCCCAAAGTATATTATTACGCAATTTTGGTAAAAGAATTATCGAATAAATATGACAAGGAAATGGAACATATGGATTCGAAACGGGCGAAGAAGAAGTATATAAAAAAGGCCAAAAAAAATATTAAAAAAGAGTTTGGTAATGACATACGAGAGATGTCCGTAACGCGCAGCTTTTATATGATAAAATTAATTGAAAGAGAAACAGATAAAATGGCCTACACTCTTTTAGCTGAGTATTTAGGTAAAACTAAAGCTCAATTATGGCAAGGTATATCTCGATTGGGTGGTGCAGATTTAAAACGTCATTATGACCCACAGAATGATGATGGTTATATTGAGCTAGTTGTTAGAGAAATAGAATCCGGCACCTTAAAATACGAAGACCACACTCCCAAGACTGTAGATGGAAGAGAGGTAATGAGCAAACGGAAAAAAAGAATAAAAAAAGAGAAAAAAAAGGACTAGAATATCCTTAATTAATTCTGAACACAGGATATCTTCTATGGGATGGTTCGTAATTGTCAGAGTGTTTATAGATCCAATAGAGTTGATTCCAATGGCTCTTAGAAAAATCTTCGTCCTGTTTTTTTTGCAACTCAAACGCTTGTTTTAATTCAGCGTTTCCACGAAGAATATTTGCGGCTTTTTCTTCAAATACATAGTGTGAGAAGTATTCTTTTTGTTGTAGGATCTCATCGAAAAAATTCCACGAAAAATAAGAGTCCGTCGCATGTGGTTCCAGGGTCTCCAAAAGGAATCTTACATACGGTTGATTAGTTGGAATAATATAATCGCCTTTTGAAAATGAAATGAGCTGTTCTTTTTGGCTAACCTTTATGTTTTTATGCAAATAATGACCTTCGTAGGGCCAGCTATTTGTTTCGTAATCATCAATGAAATAGGCATCAATTAAAATGGAGGTGTCATTTTTAAACCTGCTCATTTGTACGTTGTTTATTGTAAGCCGCTCTATAACTTCCCTCCAGGCTTGGGAAATGACATAGTATTTTGGTTTTTTTATCGAATCTACCGGTTGATACTTATTGTAGTACCTAATGTTTTTCTTCCACGGTTTATTTCGATTGTATTTGAAGGTTTCAAGTCCCGTAACTTCACTGACGTATTTTTCAGATTCAAACCCAAGAAACTCAATCAACTCAAATTGTGTAGTGTCCAATTTCCAGCTGATTGAAAAATTATCTTGATTATGTTGAAATTCGAAAGCACTTTTTCTTGTTGCAATAATTTCTTTACTGTTGCCATTTGCATAGGATTGAATGATTTTCAGGAACTCAAATGTGCTTTGAACGCGTTCTGTAAATGGCTTCCACATATGTGTTTCTGTAGTAAAACCAATGGTATTAAATAGTGCGGCATAACCGGTACAGTAACGGGGTGTCTCGAGGTAGTCATAAATACCACTTTCAGGTGTAGCCTTCATAGTATTAACATATGGACACATGGGGTAACCTTTAATACTCATTTCAGTATGTAATACGGGTAACATTTTGGTGCTAATGAACGAACTTACTTTCGGATTCAATTTGCTCAATTGTGTCGTTAGTAAAGTCATGGTGTACTGATAGTCAGCACCATTGGAAGTGTGCGTGTCTACTAAAATATCGGGATTAAGAAAATGAAAAATAGTAGTAAAAGCAGCAGCATTTTTAGAATCCATTTTGATAAAATCACGATTTAAGTCTAGGTTTTTAGCATTACCTCGAAATCCATATTCTTCCGGTCCATTTTGATTAGCCCTGCTACAGCATCCTCTGTTTAATGCACCTCCAACGTTATAAACAGGGATAATACCTATAACAGAATTAGACATTTTCTGATCAAAATGAGGGTCGGTTAAAAGATTGTTAGCAAAATTAATGCATGCATCTATGCCGCAAGGTTCTCCAGGATGAATCCCATTATTAATTAAAATAACAACTTTATCGTCGTTACTTGTATTAAATGTTTTTGTCGGGTCGATGATAAAAAGATGGATTGGTTTACCATAATCAGATTGACCCATTTCTAATAAAACAGCAGTTTCGTGCTTTTCGGCTAGTCTTTGATAAAGACCAATAGTCCTCTCATAACTAAGTGAGTGATTGTCTTTATAGGCATTAAGATTTCCTTGACTATAGGAAAATGGAATACATAGCAAAAAGAATGCTATCGTAATGAGGTTTAAACACTTCATGTTATTACTCGTTATGGATACGACCTTTAATTTTTCTAGCATTATGAGCTGCGTTTACCCTTGAGAATTCCTCATCAAGTTTTTTAGAAATGGGTTTGCTTAAGAGGTCTTCTAAGTCTGGTTTTCCTGCTTTGATCCAAGCACTGTACCAAAAACTGCCTACTGATTGAATAGATTGTTGCATTCTTCTTTCAACCATGCCGTTAAGCTTTGCATTATATGCTTTTGTAAATTCAATTGAATATACCTTCATGATTACCGCCCCTCTGTTTTCAAAGCTGTATTTTTTATCCGTATCAAATGCTGTTGTTAATTCTTTTTCAAAAGCAAGTACACTATCTAGTGCGTAATGACTTTGTTTAATGATTTCCCAAGCCCTATTTAGAGGTGCTTCAATATAAGATGCTTGACCAACAAAATAATCCCAATCTTCCGCAATTAGCTCTGGGATTCTAGATTCCCAAAAGCCGTGAATACCGAGCTGTCCGGTTAGCTGTCCATTATAATTCTCTGTAGTATGTAAAGGAACATGCGCATCACCAATGTAATGACCAATGTCAGCAGAGAGCCGAAGAATGTTGTCTAAGTCTTTATTTCTAAATGCTTTGGTCAATCTGTTTGTCATTACTTCAATATGCCATGGAACAATACCGTAAGCCTCTAATGTATCTTGAGAGTATTTCCTAACTGCCTCATCCCATTTTTCTGGTACAACTGTAAATGGGTCTTCATCTTCGTTTACATAGTGATCAATGTCAATATAATGCCTAGGTGCTTCACCTTCTGCTGCGTAGCGCCTTTTGTCTGGATCCACGGCATGTTCAGTTATAAATTCAATATTCGATTTGTAAAATGAAAACAGTTCGGGAGGCAACGTGAAAACTGCCATTCGATTGATTCGTTTATGACCATAAAACCCCCAAGAAGATGCGCAGGTATGCGCACTGTTATTTATTCCTTTGTCGACGGTAAAAGAAAAAAAAGCCAATAATAAACTTAAAATAAATAGTTTCCTCACACTCAAATTTATGAAATAAAATACAGCGGAATCAAATGGAAATTCGCCCGTCTTTGCATATAGGAACAACGTCCACCTGATTGGGTGTTAGGCAATATTTAATGTCTTCATTTAAGTTTAGGTCCTGAAGCCTTCTTCTGTGAGATGACGCCTTGAGGTAACCCAAGTAATTGTCTTTTGCACTTAAATAAAGATATTTTGCAGCAATCGTAGAATCCTCTTCAGATCTAAAATCCCCGGAAGCTAACAAACCATCAGCTATAGCACCAGCACAAATAGTATCTTCTAAGCAGAATTTATTTCTCCAACCTGATCCAAGAAGCATTACGTTTAATTTTTTCTTATGCAGATATTTAACTACTGCATCCAAGTTTATTAATGAGCCGATAACCATTTCATTGGCTCTTCTCGATGTATGAATCGCTTGTGTTCCATTGGTGGTCGTTAACACAACTGTTTTACCAATTAATTCGGGATTTATCCAACTGTAAGGAGAATTGCCGAGGTCAAAACCTTCAACCACTTTGCCTTTTCGTTCAGCAGCAACAATATATCCACGTTGCCTGTATTCTAATGCTTCTTCAATAGATGCTACGGGAATAATTGTTTTAACACCATTTGCCATGCCAGCACAAATAGCTGTTGTAGCTCTAAGTACATCAATAACCACCACAACGTCAGCATCATCAAAATGCAGAGGATACAAATTGGGTGTGAAACACACTTCTACCGAAGGTCGTTCATCCATTTTAGTTTGCTTTATAAAAAGGTAATTTAACTACTTTAGCTTTAAGCTGTTTGTTTCTAACTTGAATTAAGATTTCAGTCCCAATTGCAGATAACGAATTGGGCACATACCCAAGGCCAATTGCTTTTTGCACTGATGGACCCATTGTACCAGATGTCACTTTGCCAATTTCATTACCGTTAACATCTACAATGGAATAACCGTGTCTTGGTATTCCTCTTTCCAAAAGCTCAAAACCAACAAGCCGATTCTTGATGCCGTTTTCTTTTTCTGCTAGTAGACGATTAGAATTAGTAAATGGTTTAGTGAATTTAGTTACCCATCCTAATCCTGCCTCCAAGGGCGAAGTGTTGTCATCGATGTCATTTCCGTATAAACAAAACCCCATTTCGAGTCTTAAAGTGTCGCGAGCGGCTAATCCGATTGGCTTGATTCCGCAACTTTTACCTGAAGTAAAAATAGCTTCCCAGATTTGGTTGGCAGCTTCATTCGGAAAGTAAATTTCAAATCCACCCGACCCCGTGTATCCTGTTGTAGAAACCAATACGTTTTCGATTCCAGCAAAAGTGCAAGTCTGATGTGTATAATAGGGCATCGAGTCCAGGTCTCTATCGGTTAAAGCCTGAATTGCTTCAGCTGCTTTTGGACCTTGAACTGCCAATAAAGAAGTTTGTTCTGAAATATTTTCCATTTCGCAATCAAAGGTGTTGTTTTTCACAAGCCAGTTCCAGTCCTTCTCTATATTTGACGCATTAACAACTAACAAGTATTCATTCTTTGAAATGCGGTAGGTCAAGAAGTCATCTACGATTCCACCTGTTTCATTTGGGAT
>JABJPZ010000279.1 GCA_018663635.1 Crocinitomicaceae bacterium | reverse complement strand
TCAGATCGTGCACTGTGGGATGTAGATCGATTTGTCGAAGAGGTCGAGCAAGTAAGGGTTGCACTAGGATTAAACAAGGACAACTTCTACCTGCTCGGGCACTCTTGGGACGGAATACTCGGGATCGAATATGCATTGAAATATCAAGACAATTTAAAAGGACTTATCATTTCTAATATGGTGGCTTCCATTCCGGAATACATTACCTATGCGAATGAAGTTCTAGGTCCTCAATTGGATTCAGCAGTGCTAGCTGAAATAAGAGAGTTGGAAGCAAAAGAAGATTATTCCAATCCGCGATATGATGAACTAGTTGTTACGAATTATTACCCAAAGCATGTGTTACGTATGCCTTTGGAAGAATGGCCCGAACCGGTTAACAGAGCTTTTGCCAATATAAATTTAGACATGTATGTAACGATGCAAGGACCAAGCGAATTTGGTGTTGTTGGTAATGCCAAATTAAAAAATTGGGACAGAAAAGCCGATTTAAAACAGCTACATGTACCTACATTAACCATAGGAGGCAAATACGACACCATGGATCCCGAAGCCATGAAACTTATGTCCGAAGAAGTAGGAAATGGAACCTACCTGTATTGTCCTGAAGGAAGCCACATGTCCATGTACGATGATCAAAAAGTTTACTTCGAGGGACTCATACAGTTTATTAAAGCCAACGATTAATAAGATAATATCTCTAGTAATTATTGGAATTCAATAAGGTGAAGCGTCATGCTGTTTTGTACTATTAATAATTTAAATTAGCAGCACGCAAAAGTTATTAAGACAGAATAGATGTTTTTCAACTCTCTAGATTTTGCCCTATTTCTACCGATAGTCTTCATTTGCTATTGGTTCTTAACAGCAAAAAACTTAAAGCTTCAAAATTGCCTTTTAATTGTATCCAGCTATGTTTTCTACGGTTGGTGGGATTATCGATTTTTACTTCTCATCTTATTTAGCACTATCGTTGATTATTCCGTTGGAATTTTTCTAAATAGGCAGAGCAATACCCGTAACAGAAAACTCCTTCTTTGGACAAGCATTTTTGTCAATTTGGGGTTGCTTGGATTTTTTAAATATTGCAATTTCTTCATCCATAACTTCGTCAAAGCATTTTCATTTTTCGGTGTTGAATTAGAAGAGAGCACCTTGGCAATCATCTTACCTGTAGGCATCAGTTTTTACACATTTCAAACATTGAGCTATACGATTGATGTTTACAGAAAAAAGTTAAAACCAACTACTGATTTTATTGCATTCACGGCCTTTGTCAGTTTTTTCCCTCAACTCGTTGCTGGACCCATTGAACGCGCTACCAATCTATTGCCTCAATTCTACCAGAATAGAAAATTTAATTATAGCAATGCGGTTGACGGGCTTAGACAAATTCTTTGGGGCTTATTTAAGAAAATGGTAATTGCTGATGGATGTGCTGAGTATGCTAATTTAATTTTCAATAATGCTAGTGATTATTCTGGAAGTACACTTATTCTTGGAGCACTTTTCTTTACATTTCAAATTTACGGTGACTTTTCTGGATATTCGGATATCGCTATTGGCACATCACGTCTATTTGGATTTAACTTAATGCAAAATTTTGCCTTCCCCTATTTCTCTCGCGACATTGCAGAATTTTGGCGACGTTGGCACATTTCCTTATCAACCTGGTTTCGAGACTATGTGTATATTCCTTTAGGTGGTAGCAGAGGCAGTGTGAAAATAAAAATTCGAAATATTTTTATTATTTTCATTGTAAGCGGTTTTTGGCACGGGGCGAACTGGACATTTATTGCTTGGGGTGCATTAAATGCCATTTATTTCTTGCCCCTTTTACTTTTAAAGCACAATCGGAAAAACATGGATATTGTAGCAAAAGGAAGCTATTTCCCATCTTTAAAAGCAGCGCTTCAAATTGTATTCACTTTCTCATTAACAGTAGTTGCTTGGGTATTTTTTAGAGCAGAAAACATCAGCCGGGCATGGTCCTACTTAACAAATATGTTTTCTCACAACATTGTATCGATTCCGGATGTAATTCCTTGGCCAACGGTATTCGTGCTACTCTTCTTTATAGGCATAGAATGGCTCGGGAGAGACAATCAATATGCACTTGAAAAATTTGCATTTAAGGCTTCAAGGATAATTAGATGGATGTTCTATCTTCTTTTAGTTATTCTAATTTTCTTATCGAATGGAAAAGAACAAGCATTTATTTACTTTCAATTTTAAAACATGAAGAAATTTCTGTTTACAACATTGGTTTTTAGCTGCTTAGGTGTTTTTTGCATAACCTTTTTATACATTGGGATTAATTGGGCAACTGATAAGACTGCTTCATTTGAATCAGTAGGTTCTCCGACGTATATCGTACTTGGTCATTCTCACCCTGCTTGCGCATTCAACGATAGTTTAATTGATAATTTTAAAAACTTTTCTGAGTCAGGAGAATCCTATTTTTACACCTACATTAAAATTAAAAAGCTTTTAGAACAAAGACCTAGTATTCAGACTGTGTTTGTTGAATTTGATAATTATCAAATTAAGAATCATATGAATGATTGGATATGGACAGATGAACATCTAGCCTACAGAATGAGTCGATATTCCCCCTTTATGGATATCAATGAAAGTAATTTGATTATGGCTAAGAATCCGAAAGGATTTTTAACTTATTCATCCTTATCAACCAAGAAAAATTTGTTTAATTTATTTTACGGTTACCATAATTACTCGTATAAAATTGGTGGATATGAACAAATTGATAGAATCTTGAATGATTCCTTAATAAATACGCAACTAAATGACTCAACCATCACAAATGAAATTGATTCCCTATCGTGGTATAGTATTGATTACCTTGATAAAATTCTGCAATTCTGCAATTCCATGAAGAAAAATGTTTTTCTTATCCGCTGTCCCATGCATCCAGAATCAAATGGAATTAAAAATGAAAGTACCTTTCAAAATCTCTTAAGCGAACGTTTTACGAATACCGAGTTTTTAGATTTCTATAAATATCCTGTGCCAAATAATGGATATGGAGACTTGGAACACTTGAATTATTATGGC
>JABJPZ010000278.1 GCA_018663635.1 Crocinitomicaceae bacterium | reverse complement strand
GGTAGATCTTGATGATAGAATTACAAAGGTTTATCCTAAGTTTTCTGAGATGACGGGTTATGGAGCGAATGAATTGATTGGACTTGTTGCTTCTGAGGTGCTGATATTTGGTGATTCTGAAGTAGATTTTGAGCATGAAATTGCTAAAAGAAGAGAGGGGAAGTCAAGTGTATATGAAGTTAAAATAATTAAGAAGAACGGTGATTATGCCTGGGTTCTTGTTTCGGGAACGCCCGTTTTTAACGAGGATAATGAAATTATTGGTTCAATAGGTATTCATGTTGATATTACTGATAGAAAAAACATGGAGCAAGACTTGATTGATGCAAAATTAACAGCAGAGCAAAATGCAGCAATAAAAGAAGAGTTTTTGGCAAGAATGAGTCATGAGATGCGTACTCCATTGAATGGGATTGTTGGTTTAAATTATCTACTTAGAGATACATCTTTGGATGAGACTCAATTAAAGTACATTGATTCAATTAAAAAATCATCGGATCATTTATTGAATATCATAAATGATATTTTGGATTTTTCGAAATTGGAAGCTGGTAAACTGGAAGTGGATTCAATTCCGTTTAACATAGAAACCATCCTTGATCAAACTAAATCAGCACTTCTTTATAGTGCGGAGTCAAAGGGTGTTTATTTCGACATTAAAGTGGACGGTAATATGGCGGAATGTTACCTTGGTGACCCGTTCAGATTGTACCAGGTAATTCTAAATTTATGTACTAATGCGATTAAGTTCACAGAGGATGGGGGACTATTGGTTGAAATATCTGTAGCTAAAGAAAGTAAAGCTAGCCAGCTGATTGTTATTGATTTTACAGACACTGGAATTGGTATTGCTGAGAACAAAATAGGAGATCTTTTTAAGAGTTTTTCGCAAACTGATATTGGTACAGCAAGGAAATATGGAGGTACCGGCTTAGGATTGTCTATTGCGAGGCAATTAGCTGAAGCTATGGGGGGATCACTTGAGTTGTTGAAAAGTAAAATAGATGCAGGTTCTACTTTTCGGCTTTCAATGAATTTGCCAGTTTACATAGAGGTAGAGCGAGAAAAGAAGGCGATTGTGGAGCTGGATTTTGATTTTGAAGAAGGAATAAAGATTTTACTTGTTGATGACAATGAGATGAATAGGATGATGGCTCGTGCAATTTTGGAACGGAAGAAATTTTTAGTTGATGAAGCGGTTGATGGTAAAGAGGCTATTGTACAGTTAAAGGATAATGAATATGCGGTTGTATTAATGGATATCATGATGCCTGAAATGGATGGTCTTGAAGCAACGAGTGTGATTAGGAATGAACTTAAATTAGAAGTGCCTATTATTGCCTTAACTGCCAATGCGATTAAGGGGGATGGTCAGAAATGTCTCGATGCGGGGATGCAAGGTTATTTAAGTAAACCGTATTCACCCAATCAGTTGTATGAAGTTATTTCTGCGAACATATGTAAATGAAATGAGTATAAAGCAAGTATTTAGGCATTTGTAGATATGGGAAAATTATATACTAAAAATGGTTTAGAGGCTATGGCGGATGGCGATAGCTCTTTTGTTAATTTGATGCTTGAAACGTTTGTAACTTCCTGTCGAGATGCGGTAGTTGATATGAGGGAGGCTATGAATTCTGCCGACTTAATTAAAATTAACCAAACGGCACATAAGATTAAGCCATCAGTAGATACCGTAGCTCCCGCTTTAAGCGAGAGAGTTAGGAAATTGGAATCAATGAGTGATGTCAATGAGGTGTCGTCGGTGGAGCTATTTGCAGCTGATTTGTGTGCTTCTTTGGATCAGATAGAAGCTGATTTGTCCCAGGAATAGAATCTGTTTTTCTAGGTGGGAATATTGCGATATTTCGATAATCGCATGTGCTTAGTAGTCAAGCTTTTACATCCTTGGTTCTAAATTTGTAGTAGGTTTCTAAAATGCCTCCGTGAAACGTACTAAAATGGCTATTATTAGTTCTGAATTGAAAGATGATTCATTTTGGAATGCTTATTTTGATCTAAAGAAGGTCATTTTCAAAAACTTTGATAGCTCGCCAAAATCATTTGACGCGACCATGGACATGTGTCCAGACATTGTCATTTTAGACGAATATTATTCGCAAAAGCAAGATCTTTACAGGTTGTTTTTGGAGCGAATTAATAATTTCGAAATGGATGTTCCTATTTATCATTTTTCTCCAGGTAATAGCTGTGCCCATCACAAGGGCGAAACTTCTAGTGGGCCGATTAGGCGCGTAGTGTTTTCGGAAGACGCTTTAGAAGAAATTAATGAATTAGTTGTTTCTTCTACGAAATAAACCGTTTGTAACTACTTTCTCTATTTCTTATTCTTTTGGTGGTTTCGGCTTATATTACTATTAATTTTTATCTCAAAATGGGAATAGTATTCCTTATAGAGGAATATGTCGCATAATGAGAATGACGTATACTACTGTTTTTCAATAGTTTATGTTGGTGGCACGAATTCGGACTTGTAAACCGAAACTGTTAAACCATGATTAAATTCCGAAATTCTGACATTAACTTGTGGCTTTCCACAATTCTTCCTGCCAAGAAGATTGTTCATGTGTCAGATCCAGCAGTCATTTTAACTAATGATGAAGCAATTAGAGATACCTTACCCATTAATGATGGGTTAAAGGTTTTGCTCTTAATGAGTGGCAAAGAAGCTGAACACGACACAGATGTACAGTCTTCATATGACGTTGTTATTGATTTTACATGTAGAATAAAACTGAATGATTTTAGTAGAACGACGCTTTCTATTTTATGTGATGAAAACGAGTGTATTAAATGGATATTTAAGAAATCTACTCTTAATTTTTCTCGACTTTATCAAAGAAATACGAGGACTGATAAATTCCGTTTTGTTAAATTCAAGCTACTCAATTTCTTGAAGCTAGATCGATTGTTTATTCACGGTTCTTGCCATGTGTTTTGGAAAAATAATTTACCGGGAAACCCACATTTAAAACATGTTGGGAAAAGCTATGCCTATTCTAGTGGTTCGCATGAATACGGTGCCTCACCAACGGTATTTTACAAAATTGCTTCAGAGGATTGTTTTGTTAATTTTAGTAGAAATGGCTATACAAAAAACTTACTTCATAATCAGTTGTTAATGGCTGACGTTTGGAGAGAAGAAGGATTTAATTCTATTATCATGCCTCGAATTGAAAAGTATTCTAAAACTGCCAATATTTCGATAGGAAATCATCCGGTTATAGTGTCAGATAACTTTTCAATTGAACACGGCCGATTCGTTACTGAAATGATTGATAAAACCATTAAACAATATAAGTTTAATGAAACCCCAATGTCATTGACTGTCAAGCATAATATTGAATTGTTACTGGCTTACAAATCAGATAATATACCCTACTTTAAATACTTCAGTGACTCTTTGATTCGATTACATGAAGAGTTAAAGCAATCAAGAACACTTTTTTCTTTCTGTTACGGTGATTTAACGCCATGGACGAGTGGAGTCGCAAAAGATAAATTGTATTTGTTTAATTTTTCTCATTCGGCGAGTATGAATGTTATTTTGTTTGATTTTTTTCATTTTGTTTTTCAAAATGAAGCTTTAGTTAAAAATCAAGATTGGTCGTCGATAAAGAAAATAATCGACTTTGAGCTTAAAAATAGTGGGTTGATTGATTTAGTTGAAAAATGGGCAATTGATGTAGAATTTTATTTGAAGCACTATTTGTTAAGTACCATATCTCAAAACTTGGGACTTATTTCGTTTCAAAGTGAAATATCAGAAAACCAACTGAAATTAATTAGTATTTGGAAAGACGCATTAGCTGAGTTAACCATACAAACGGTAGACGAACGAGTTGCGATCTATTTTGATTTAAATCATTTTCTTAGTAATTACCGTCATACGTTTTTGCACCAAGATGAAATTGAAGAGGGTGCCGGTACAGTTGAACGAGTTGAAGTTTTGATTCATGCTGAAAATCAATCAAAAACGATACATTTTTTACAAAACCATCCCTTTGTTAACAAGGTTGATGTGATTAAGAAAATGAATGGTACTCAGGTTGCTTTGAGCTTAGTAAATCATAATGTCATGACCATCGATCTTCGTACTCAATTTATAGAGAACGGTGTGAAATATATTGATCCGAATTTGGTTTTAAATTCTAGTAAAAAAACAAATGGAATTTTAGTGCCTGATTCTAGAATTACCGTGGAATGCCACTTGTTGACTTGTGCTTTAGCATCTCGAAAAATATCAGAGAAAATAGTCGATCGTTTGAGCTCGTTTTCGAGAGCAGAGAAAGAGATAATTCAAAATTATTTAAATCTTAAATACGACCTGAGTCTGTCAAACTTCAGTGATATATTGAAACTGGGAGATGAAGATATGAAGCAATTAAGAGAGTTCACCAGGAAAGGTGATGGGTTTATCGTGCGGAATTTTCGAAAAATTCTTTATCGTTTGCCACTTTCACATGCATAGCTTCATAAGCTAACTGTATTGAAGATTGATTGTATTCAAACTCTGATTGGATAGAGCTGATAGTATCTTGCTATTAGCTTCTTCCGTTCCACCTTTGAGCCTCCTCAAGTCATTTATTTTATTAAAATTTTGCGTATAAAATCACAAAAGGTTTTATCTTTGCATTGAGGCAAGTCTCACACGACTAGCTCCTGTTGAATCCCCCAGGATGGGAACATAGCAAGGGTAGACGGTTGTAGCGGTGCGATGTGAGTAGCTTGCCTTATTTTTGTGCCTTGAATTTCGCTCACTCGTATTTTTATTTATTTCATTAAGTAAATTTTAAAAAGCTTTTTATCTTCGGTTCACAAAATTGTCATGAAAAAAGTAGTTTTAATAACTGGTGGAACCTCGGGAATTGGGAGGGCAATTTGCAATGTGTTGAGGTCGCGTGGACACACTGTATATGGAACCGGAAGATCGATTTCTACAGGGCATCAATTAGACGGTTATACTTTGGTTCAAATGGACACCAACTTAGATGCTTCTGTTGTGGCTGCAATAGAGTGGATTCTTGCAAGAGAAGATAAAATTGATGTACTGGTAAATAATGCAGGTAAAGGCATGGCTGGAGCTATAGAAGATTCAAGTGTGAATGAAATTGTTGACATTTTCAATACTAATGTAGCTGGTATAATTAGAACTTGTCAAGCTGTTTTGCCTCAGATGCGCAAAAATAAAGCGGGATTGATTATAAACATTAGCTCAGTAGGTGGTCTAATGGGATTGCCTTATAGGGGAATTTATTGCGCTTCGAAGTCAGCAGTTGAAACCATAACAGAGTCTTTGAGTCAAGAAATTATGCAGTTTGGAATAAAAACGGTGATTATTGAGCCCGGCGATTTCAGAACAAATATTAACGAAAATAGGTACGTCTCTGAAAAATCATTAACTTCTGTATACAAGCAAGATTTCGAAAGGATACACGGCATAATAAACCAGGAAGTAGCGGAGGGAGATGATCCTGAATTAATCGGTCAACTTGTGGCTAAAATTATTAGTAAACAAAACCCTAAGCTTAGGTATAACGTCGGTAATATTAAGTCTAAGTTAGCGTTAATGGCAAAGAGAATACTACGCAACAGATGGTTCGAAAAACTGATGATGAATCATTACAAGATGAAAAGAAACCCATAGTTTATCGCTATGTAGAAGCCGATTGCATTTCAAAAACACAAGACTTAGCGGATATTATTTTTGGAAGGCATTACACTAAGGTAAAACTCTGCAATGAAAATCAATTCACAATAACTGCTTTTTACAACGATGAATTGGTTGGATTTGGCATAGGCTTAATAGCAAAAACAGGTAAATATAATAATCTACAATTGTCCCAATTACCCATAGGTATTCTACAGCTTGTTGGTGTCATTCCCGAATACAGAAACTTAGGTATTGGCGTAGGTTTAATGACTCGTATTGTCGAGAAATTAGCACCATTACATGTGTTTGGATTCGCTTGGGAAAAGGAAGGTGTGATTATGGCAGACTCCCGTTTAACGTCAATAGGTTTAAAAAAGGTGAAGGAAATGGGACATATATGGAAAGATGCTTGCGATAAAAGAGTGTTTCATTGCCCTAATCGGATAGATGTTTGTAATTGCACAGCAGTTCTTTATTCGAAAAAATGAGCTGAGTTTCACAATGAGTTATTGAATATTATTTCGTTATTTCGCAAGAGTTAAGACCGTATGACTTCAGAAATTGATATATCCGTAGTAGTCCCATTATTGAATGAGGAAGAATCATTACAAGAGCTAACAGATTGGGTGAGAAAAGTTTGTGAGAATAATAATTATTCGCATGAAATGATTTTAGTTGATGACGGTTCAAAGGATGGAAGCTGGAAAAAGATACAAGAACTGGCATCCATAAATAACAATATTAAAGGAATTAAGTTTCGTAGAAACTTTGGGAAAAGTGCTGCTTTGAATCGCGGTTTTGAGGCAGCTCAGGGTAATGTAGTGATCACTATGGACGCTGATTTGCAGGATATCCCTGATGAAATACCTGGTCTTTATAAAATGATTATTGAAGATGATTTTGATCTAGTTTCAGGGTGGAAACAAGATCGTCAAGATCCGACATCAAAAACAATCCCGACAAAATTATTCAATTGGGCGACTCGAAAATTGAGTGGACTTAAACTTCACGATTTTAATTGTGGATTAAAGGCATATAAGCGTGATGTAATCAAAAATATTGAAGTTTATGGAGAGATGCACCGTTACATTCCGGTTATCGCTAAGTGGGCAGGTTTCGAAAAAATAGGGGAGAAGAAAGTAGAGCATAGATCAAGGAAGTATGGGGTAACTAAATTTGGTTTGGAGCGTTTTGTGAATGGTTTCTTAGACTTAGCAACCATTACTTTCATTACTCGATTTGGTAAAAAGCCCATGCATTTGTTTGGGATTTTAGGTTCTTTGGTTTTTATTTTTGGTTTGGGAATTTTTATGTGGTTGGGAATTGAGAAAATGTTTATTGATACCCAGGCAAAACTCCTGGCTGAGAATTCTTGGTTTTTTGTGGCTTTAACTTTTATGATTTTAGGAGTTAATTTCTTCGTAGCAGGATTCTTAGGAGAAATGATAGCTAGAAATTCACCTGAACGGAACAATTACAGGATTGCCGATACTGTTGGAATTTCAATAGAAGAAGCTAAGTTCTAAGAAGACAATCGGATCGTATCTCTTAAGTATGAAAAGAATTTTTATTCTTACGCTTCTGATTGTATTACCATTCTTCGAGCTAAGGTGTCAAGAAATGGTAAGCAGAATTTTACCTAATGGCGATAGCGTAAATTATTCGGTCATATTTAAAGATTGCGATTCTATTAATGGGAATGTTATTGCTGTATTTTACGATGATACCAACAAGCTGGCTTTTAAGGAGGTTTATCATAGAGGAAAGCCAAACGGTTTGTTTCTATATTATTTTCCTAATGGGCAGTATTTGCAAACCATGGTTTATGGATATGGTCAGCTTCATGGAGATTACACCATTTATTGCGATACGGGGACTGTGATTAAAAAAGGACAATATAAAAATGGACTAAAACACGGCTATTGGATAGATTTACAAATTAATTTAACGGGTAGGTATCAAAAAGGAAAACGACACAAGACTTGGAAATTACAGGATTCTAATGACAAGAGCTTTATTAATAAATGGCAGTATTTTAAAGGAGAGCTAAGAGAAGGCGACGCTAAAAAGGCAGCCTTGCTCAATCTATAAAGTAAAATAGGCAACAACGGCACCCAGCAACATAATGCCGATCTTCTTTGCGTTAAAGTGGTGCCCATCATCAGCCTCAAACAAAATTGTACTCGCAATGTGCAGGAGCATTCCCATTACAATAGCCATAGAAATTTCTAAAGTGTAACCTAAAGATATGCTCGCGCCATGACTAATGAAATGCATCAAAAGAAGGCCTAATGGAGCCATAGAGGCGAATAAAATCAAAGACATAAGGGTTTTGATTTT
>JABJPZ010000277.1 GCA_018663635.1 Crocinitomicaceae bacterium | reverse complement strand
TTGCGCACTGCTATCCGGACAAACGCCTGCAGTTACGTATTCTAATGTATAAGTAGTACCCGCAACTCCTGAAGTTATCTCTCCTGTTGAGCCATCTACAGTTGAACCATCACCTAAATCAGGATCAAAACTAAATACTCCTCCACCTGTAGCAATACCCGCAGCTGCATTCGTGCCGCCCTCACAATAATCTGTTAAAGTAAAAGCTGGGTCGTCTGAAGGACTCACGGTAACATTAAGTCTTAACGAAGCAGGACAAACACCATTTGTTAAATATTCGATCGTATAAGTTGTACCTGCAACACCATTCGTAATCTCACCGGTTAAAGCGTTAATAGTTGAGCCATCTCCCAAATCTGGAGAAAAAGAAAATACACCTCCAGGTGTGACAATTCCTGTTGCCGAATTAACAGCGCCTTCACAATAATCTGTAATAGCGTAACTCGGGTCGTCCAAAGCAATCACCGTCACATTTTGAGTGCTTGTACCCGGGCACAAACCAGAGGTCACGTATTGGACCGTGTAGGTGGTACCGGCTACACCATTAATAACTTCTCCTGTAGCAGGGTTTATTAGTGCACCATCACCCGGTGCAGGATTAAAACTAAAAGTTCCCCCCGATGTTGCGATTCCCGAAGCAGCATTCGCAGAACCAGAACAAAAATCTGTAACCGTAAATGATGCGTCTTCAGTGACACATGAGCAGGAAGGACTGGCAATATTTGTTTCCATATTGACATTGCAAATAGTATGAATCTGCGGTGCAGGGCCTTTAGCACTTGTAAAACCCCACGAAACGGTTGATGCGGACAAACCAAAAAATGATCGAATATCTCCTGCGTATGTACTTACCAACAGACCGTCAAAATATACTTGCAAAGAACCAAAAGAGGATGGGTCCCAGGTAATACAGATGTCATGATCGAGCCCATCCTTAACTGTAGTTCCGCCAGAAATCAGACAAGTAGGGCCATTAACAGTTCCTGCTAATCCCATATCTCCATTAACCTGCATAGACATGTGGTCGCATGCTATATCATTTATAGAAAAAGTTGTATGATCATAAGTATCAAATTCGACTGCAAGGGATGGACTAATCGGGCAAGGTGCACTTAAACAACCTACGGCATCACCGTCTGAATAACCTATACCACCACCTTGACCACCAATAACATTTGGCACTCCTTCTATTTGAAGTAGGAATGCAATACCATCTCCAGTTGTAACATCGCTTCCAAAATTTGCAGTAAACGATACTTTAAAAGTTTGATTTAAATCAATTGCATCACAGGTCCAAACTGCACCACTCTCTAAAGTCAATCCATTCGTTGTAAGGTTTATGCATGATCCCGAAGTGCTTGCGAAGTTCACCGTTTGAAATCCACTAGCCGCGCAAGTACCAGGGGACGAGCTAAGATCTGTTAGCGCAGAACCATTAGTGGTAATTTGTGCTGACACTAAATCAAAAAGTAAAATAAAAGAAACTGCAAGTATTAGTTTATACATGGTATGAAGTTTGGCAACGTTAAATCTAACAAATGTTATTGTATTTTATACGTTTACTCATCAATAAATGAGCTAATTTCATGATTGATAAAAGTTCCACTCACTATTTTACTGCAAACCGCTCTGTAAACAAACCGGAATAGTCTTTAATTACTGCATAGTAGATTCCAGGCTGATAACTAGATGTGTTAAGGACGAATCTATTTTCACCATCACTTCTTATTTCAGCCCTTTCAAAAATTAGTTGACCCAAAGCATCAAAAATAAGTATTGAAATTTTGCTTTTTTCGTACAAATTAAATCCAACTGTTAATTCATCCCTAACAGGATTTGGAAACAAATGGACAGAGCCCAAACCATCGTTAATATTGACTACAGTAATATTTGAAAATTTGATTTTATTCTGATTATCTAAGCTCTTAACCCTATAGTAATTCATTCCATATTCGGGAGAATCATCTACAAAATCATAAATTTGATTTTTTTCAATTGATGTTACATCAATACTTCCGAAAGTTTCAAAATTTAATCCATCAATTGATTTTTGCAACTCAAACAACTGAACATGATTACCACTGATCGTCGTCCAAGATAATTCAACATTCGGTTCACTAGTATAATTATCATATTCCTGGGAGGATACTAACGAAATTGAACCGATCGGCAAAGCGATGGCGCAAGAAGGAGAAGGAATATTTGTCTGCATTTCTACATTGCATATTTTCTGTTCCTGAGGTGCCGGCCCTTTCGCTGACGTGAAGCCCCAATAAACAGCTGCCGGATTAAAAAAATACGAGAATGGTGCAGCAATATTGTCGTTTAAAATTCCTATTGACGTCCCATCAAAATAAACCTCTAATTCCAGTAAAGTTCTGTCCCATGAAATACAAATATTATGATCTAACCCGTCAATAACCGTTCCCCCTCCATTTAGGCATAATGGGCTGAGTGCCGAATTAAAAGCGTCCATAAGTCCATTTTTCTGAATTGACATATGACTGCAAGCAATATCATTTATTGGTGGAGTTAAAGGTGCAGAAGCATGGTCATATGTATCAAATTCAATAATTAAAGATGGCGAAATGGGACATGTTCCAGACAAGCATGCGGCGCCATTGCCATATGAATAACCTATACCGCCTCCCTGTCCACCTTTAACTTGCGGAACACCCTCCGTCTGCAGAACAAAAGCTATTCCATCTCCCGCTCCAACTGTAGATCCAAAATTACCTGTAAATGATATTTTAAAATTCTGACCTAAATTAATCGGATCGCAGGCCCAAACAGCACTGCTCTCAAAATTATTTCCACCCGTAGTCAAATCAATACAGTTTCCATTTACAGAGGCAGGCGATAGCGTTTTATATCCATTAGATAAACAACTGCTTGGAGAGCCCCCGGTTTGAGCCAATGTAATTCCATTGGTTAAAATTGTCTGTGCGCATATCGGCATACATAGACATATCAGTGTACAGATAGTCAGTAAATGAGGCATCTTTAGAATGTAGTTATCCTAAATATACGAATGTTATTGTACTTTTTACATTTACTTAGTGTATTTTTTACATTTAGTGTGAATTGAATCAAAAATACATCTGCTCCTCCAATTAAATGAATAAGCTCATTGCAATACTTTTTACCAAAAAAATATTAGCTGATAATGATTATATATTATTTGCCGCAAGAAAAACTACCGGATTCTCAAGATAGTTTTTGAAAGTTTGCAGGAATGAAGACCCAACAACCCCATCAACAACGCGATGATCACATGAGAGCGTAACTTTCATTGTATTTCCAATTACAACTTGATTATTCTTGACAACTGGTTTTTGAACAATCCCTCCAATAGCGAGGATACACGCATCCGGCGGATTAATAATAGCTGTAAATTCTTCAATTCCAAACATGCCTAGATTCGAAATTGTGAAAGTATTGCCCTCCCAATCTTCAGGTTGTAATTTTTTATCTCTCGCCTTACCTGCAAAATCTTTGACTTCGGCACCAATTTGTGTTAATGACTTTCCATCTGCAAAACGGATTACGGGAACAAGCAATCCTTCATCAACAGCTACCGCTACACCAATATGAACATGACTATTGTATCTTATCTTGTCACCAAGCCATGATGAATTTACTTTTGGATGCTTTTTTAAGGCAGCAGCAGAAGTTTTTATCACCATATCATTGAATGATATTTTTTGAGGAGCAATGGCATTATTAATGGAATTCCTTGCTGATATGGCATTGTCCATATCTACTTCTATGGTTAAATAAAAATGTGGAGCAGAAAATTTACTCTCTCCCAATCTTTGAGCAATAATTTTTCGCATTTGAGATACGGGCTCCTCTGCATAACTCTCCACGCCTATAAAAGAAGTCAAGCCTCCTTGATAATTATCAATGTCTCGTTTAATTATTCTTCCACCTTCACCACTTCCTTTGATTTGATTGAGATTGATACCTCTATCTTCCGCTAGTTTCTTAGCCAGTGGAGAAGCTTTTATAGTTTCACTAATAGGTGAATCTGAATAGGTAGGAGCTATATTCACAGCTACTTCCACTTTGGTGCTAACAGGTTCAGAAATTTTCAAATCAGGCTTGGATTCAGCTTTAACTTCTTCTTTACTGCTTACCGATTTTTCTTCTGGAAGATTCGCAACCTC
Source organism: Crocinitomicaceae bacterium (assembly GCA_018663635.1). Lineage (GTDB taxonomy): Bacteria > Bacteroidota > Bacteroidia > Flavobacteriales_D > Parvicellaceae > UBA10066. The sequence continues at coordinate 4,915 of JABJPZ010000277.1, read as the reverse complement.
TTCAGCTAATATTTTTTTAACGTCCTCATCCTTTTCGCCAATTATTGCTAAAATATCATTGACGGGCGCTGTGGCACCTTTATCAACACCTATATGCAAAAGAACACCATCATAAAACGATTCAAATTCCATAGTAGCCTTGTCGGTCTCAATTTCTGCTAACAAATCTCCGGATGACACAGCATCACCAATACTCTTATGCCATTCCGCCACCACTCCTTCAACCATGGTGTCACTTAACTTGGGCATTCTTACTATTTCCGCCATTTGTACTGTAATTATTCGATTATAAATGGAAAATCCGATGAGTAAACGTCTTCATAAAGTGCTGCGCTAGTAGGAGCTGATCCATTTTCTGCAAATTCCACAGACTCAGCAACTAATGCCTTTACTTTTTCTTGAATTTTATCTATTTGATTCTGAGTTGCAAATTTGTTGTCAAGAATCGTTTTAAGTACTTTTTCAATAGGATCTTCGTTTTTATAGTCTTCCACTTCTTGTTTAGTGCGATACTTTTGCGGATCAGACATTGAATGTCCTTTATATCTGTATGTTCTAATATCCAATAAAGAGGGACCCCCGCCATTACGAGCTAAGGTAGCAGCCTCAGTTATTGCCTCATGAACTGCCTCAACACTCATTCCATCTACTGCTTTAGAAGGCATTCTGTAAGATCTTCCAATTTCTTCTAAATCCATTACATTGGTTGTTCGCTCGACAGATGTACCCATCGCATAATTATTATTTTCAATAATGAATACGCATGGCAACATCCATTTCATAGCCATGTTAAATGTCTCATGAAGCGCCCCTTGTCTGGCAGCTCCGTCTCCAAAAGAAGTGAAACAAACATTTCCCGTTTTTTTGTACTTCTCTGCAAAAGCGATACCTGCACCCATTGGGATTTGTGCCCCAACAATACCATGACCGCCCATTAAATTAACTTCCTTTTTAAACATGTGCATGGATCCACCTTTTCCCTTAGTCATTCCATTAGTTTTTCCATAAAGTTCGGCCATCATTTCTTTCGGATGAACGCCAAGTGCAATAGGATGAGCATGGTCTCTGTATGCCGTAATGTGCTTGTCCCCCGACTCACATCCAGAAGCAGTTCCTGCAACAACAGCCTCTTGACCTATATATAAATGGCAAAATCCCCCAAATTTTTGCTGAATGTAAAGCTGACCAGTCTTTTCCTCAATCTTTCTCATCACTAACATATCCTCGTACCATTTCAAGTACTGCTTTTTAGAATATTTCGTCTTCAAAGCCTTGGTGCTTTTCACAATCTTTTTTTTCACAGATACAGATGCCATAATACTTTGTTATAATAATTAGCAAATATAGAATTAATACTTTTTCAAACTTGATTCATTAAAGGTAAAAGGAAGCAAATCAGCAATTGATTGCATTATTCTCACTTGTCCGGATGCACCCATCATGATGACTTTTATTGGCGAATCTTGTTTACTTTCATATTCATACATCACCTGACGACACGCTCCGCAGGGACTTACAGGATAATTTACATCAAATTGTTTTGAATGGGCAGTAACTGCAACCTTAACGATTTTTGAATTCGGGTAATTAGCCCCTGCATAGTAAAATGCGGTACGCTCAGCACATATTCCTGATGGAAAAGCCACGTTTTCCTGATTCGAACCGGTAATTATTTCACCACAACTTAATTCCAACGCAGCACCTACCAAAAAATTAGAATATGGCGCATATGCACTCTCACTAATCTCAATTGCTTTTAAAAGTAACGAACGGTCTGAATCTTCTAAAAAATTCAAATCCTCATAAACATCCACATTAATATGCAATACTTGATTATTTTTCATTTTTTGGTTGACTCTGTTTAACTATAAAAACACACTTTATCCATCGTCTTAACGGACTAAATTAACACATAGATGTGAAAGTACGTTTATAAATACTCGATTTGACGGAAGAAAGTAACTACTTTTACCTCAAATGAATCGAGAACTCATTAATGCTATTGAAGATTTCCAACCCATCTCATTACAAGAAATGGACGAGGTTAAACTTCTTAATAGAACGGATACTAAATTCGTTTTTACAAAAAGTGAGCTTGCCAGTTTGCTCAAAGATTCGACTAATGATTATAAAGTATTAACCATCAATAATCAACGGTATAGCACTTATAAAACACTCTATTTTGATACCCCTGAACATGAGTTTTATTTAAATCATCAAAAAGGCAAGGAAAATAGATTTAAAGTAAGAATAAGGAAATACATTGAAAGCTCTCTTTGTTTTTTAGAAGTCAAGAATAAAAAAAAGGGCAGAACCCTGAAAAAAAGAATTGCTATTTCTGATTTTCAGACCGATCTTGATAAAGAGTCTTGTGCTTTTATATCCCAGTGCTTAAATGAAAAAAAAGAATTGTATCCTTCTTTATGGAATTCTTTTTCGAGAATTACCTTGGTTAACCAGGTACTCAAAGAACGCTTAACTATTGATACAGATTTAACTTTTGAGATTAATGGTAAGACAAAAAACTTACCAAACCTTGTTATTGCAGAAGTAAAACAAGAACGTGTCAGTAGAAATACTCCTTTAGTATCAAAACTGAAGGCCAGGCAAATTAGGCCAACTAGAATGAGTAAATATTGCATCGGATGTGTATTTTTGAAAGACGATTTAAAGTACAATTCGTTCAAAGAAAAAATGCTTACGATTAACAAATTAACTGCATAATGGAAACAGCTATAAGTATATCAGACTGGATATTCAATTTTTTTGTACAACAGGAATCCGGGGAATTATTAGACCATCTTAAAGAACAAGGTGATGCAATTCAAGAGGCTGGGAAGGCTATTAAGAAGAGCATTTCAGACTCAGAGAAACAACCAAAAACATGGCTTGGTCTGCAAATTTTCGATATGGATTTTTGGAAATTACTTTTTCGATTTTTCATGAATTTTGCGGTACTTTTCGTCATTATCAGAATGATATATTATCCCATTGCTAAACGCAAAGATTATCTTTTCACCTACTTTCTATTAAGTATTATCATTTTTTCCATCTGTTTTACACTGAAAAAATTCGACTTAGGACTCGGAATGGCCTTAGGACTATTTGCTATTTTCGGAATTATCAGATACCGAACCGATCCCATTCCGATCAAAGAAATGACGTACTTATTTATCGTAATAGGCGTATCCGTTATTAATTCTTTGGCGAATAAAAAAATGAGTTATGCTGAACTAGGATTTGTTAACCTTGCTATCATCACAGCTACCTATAGCTTAGAACGCTTATGGCTCCTAAAACACGAATCAAGAAAAGTAGTTACCTATGAGAAAATTGAGCTCATAAAACCTGAGAATGCAGAACAATTGAGAACGGATCTTGAAAATAGAACTGGACTTAGTATTAGCAGAATACAAATTGGAAAAATTGATTTCCTAAAAGATACTGCGCAAGTTTTTGTTTACTACTACGAGAGTGAACAAGCAACTCATTTTCAAGACGAAGGAATTTCAAACACACTCAATAATAAGTAGACACTAAAGTTTCTACCCTTTGCCCGTTTCTCCCTCGTTGGCTTCTCCGAAGTTAAACTTGAGCGTAAATCGTAAAGTTTTTGCCAATGGATGTTGTTGGGAAGTTGGAATTAAATAGGAAAGATCTATTTCCAATGTCTTGTACTTCATGCCTGCACCAATAGCAGCATATTGTCTATTACCTTTCGTATAGTGCTCATAGAAAAATCCTCCCCTTAGTGCAAATCGATGCGCGTACCAATATTCCAAACCTGCGGAAATATTAACTTCTCGCATTTCTTCCTTAAATTTTCCAATTTCTTGCAGATTTTGACTTTCATCATAATAAGCTCCAGGAGCATCCGTGAAAGAACCGAAAATTCCAGAAGCAACTCCTACGTCAGGATTCCGACCGGATTCGATAATGTAATTTCCATTCACATCTTGTTGCGTCACTCCATTTATTTTTTGGTAAAGTGGCGGAGTTGGAACAAGTAGTTTATTCAAATCAACACTAAATGTGAAAAGATTCATTTCATCTATATTAATGTCTAAGGCAGAACCTAGCCTTAAATTAGCGGGTATAAAATCTCTTATCTGAGTAGAAGTGTATGACATTTTCGCACCAATATTAGATACATTGAACCCAACAGCTACGTGTGCTTCTTTTCCTTTCAAATCCATTGCTTGACTTCTCCAAAAACCAGATATATCTGCAGCTACACTCTGACCAGGCTTCGTAGTGCCTCCTCCTTGAGTTGTTGTACCGCCTGTAAGGTTTGAAAAAACATACCTAATGGCCACTCCACCAGAGAAACGCTCAGAAAGCATTCTGGTATAACCGAGATCGACAGCAAACTCATTCGGTTTGAAGTCTCGAATAACATCACCTACGTCATTAGTGAAGGTAATGTTACCTAAGGAAAAATACCTTAATGAACCAGCAAAAGCTTGATTTCTACCTATGGTTTTGTACGCAGAAAGATAAGCAAGATTGATGTCTGGAACCAATGCTTTTAACCATGGTGAATATCCCAAAGACATGCCAAACTCTTGTTTGTTCCCACCTCTGGCCTTCACATAATCATTGTCATTAATCCATGCTAACTTTGATAAGTTCCAATGAACTGAGTTCGCATCAGGTGATAAAGCTACACCCACATCGCCCATTGCACCAGATCTTGAGTCAGGAGCAATTAACAAAAACGGAACTGCCGTAGTAATCGTGTTCAACTGCAATGAAAAATCTTGCCCTCCAGATACTGTAGTTTGTCCTATAGAGCTAAAAGCTACAGAGAACGCGAAAATACTAGTTAAAAGATGTTTTGTCATTTTTAAAAAAATTGCTAACAAATATACGGAATTGTGACGGCTTTATTGTGTTTATTTTAAAATAACTAGGC
>JABJPZ010000276.1 GCA_018663635.1 Crocinitomicaceae bacterium | reverse complement strand
TTAAAAATAGCTAAGTTTAACGCCTAATTGACACATTATGAAATACACTTTTTCAATGTCGAATCCAAGTTCCCATTTTCTTGAGATTGAATTGGAAATTGTTGAAGTAGATAATAATAAACTTCAAGTACAGCTACCCGCCTGGAGACCAGGCAGGTATGAATTAGCAAATTTTTCAAAGAACATTCAAAAAATGGAGATTAAAGACCAGGATAATCGACCGTTATCTTTCTTTAAGGTTTCGAAAGATTTATGGGAAATTGATACTTATTCAGCACGAGAAATAAAAATAAAGTACAATTATTATGCAGCAGAATTAAATGCTGGTTCTACGTGGTTGGATGAACACCAGTTGTACGTTAACCCTGTAAATTGTTGCCTTTATCTGCCAGATAGAATGGAAGAGCAGTGTGAAGTTGTAGTGGATGTGCCTTATCCTTACGAAGTTGCTACTGGGCTTACTGAGACCGGAAAGTTTTCGTTTATTGCTTCTGATTTTCATGAGTTAGCGGATTCTCCATTTATCGCAAGTCCAACATTGCAGCACGAATATTACGAGGTTGGAAAAACTAAATTTCATATTTGGTTTCAAGGTGAAATTAAACCGAATTGGTCTAAAATTCAGTTAGATTTTGAACGGTTTACCGAGAAACAAATTGCTGCCTTCGGACAGTTTCCATCTGCTGAATTTCATTTTTTATTTCAGATTACATCATATCCCAGCTATCATGGAGTAGAACACAGTACTTCCACCGTATGTCAATTAGGGCCGAGCTATGATATAATGGGAGCTAAGTACATTGATTTTTTAGGAGTGGCTAGTCATGAACTCTATCACGCTTGGAATGTAAAAGCGATTCGTCCTAAAGAAATGTTTCCTTATGATTATTCGAAAGAAAATTATTCAAAACTAGGTTATGTATATGAAGGAGTGACCACGTACATGGGTGATAAATTTCTGTTTTCTGCAAATGTTATAGATCAACAGCAATATTTTAAGGAGTTGGAAAACTACTTAAATCGCCATTACCATAATGGTGGGCGATTTAACTTGTCTGTTTCAGATAGTTCTTTTGACACCTGGTTAGATGGTTATACTCCAGGAATACCATATAGAAAAACGTCTATTTATGCAGAAGGTTGTCTCTTTTCTTTTATTCTTGACGTTGCATTAACAGTGGCTGAGGCATCTAGCGGTGGATTAGATGAAGTAATGCGGAGACTTTATGTTGATCTTGCACAAAATAACCTGGGTTACGCTAGAGAAGATTATGAGCGTATTTCAAATAGTGTAGCAGGATGCGAACTTAATTATTTGTTTGAAGAGCTGATAGATCAACCAGTGGAATACACAAAGCATCTTAATTGGGCGTTAGAAATGATAGGATTAGAACTAATTTTTAAAGATGACCAAGCCTGGACGAAGAAACTGGGATTAAAAGGAACTTACCGGAATGAATCTTTCGTTGTAAGTGATGTTGGGTATGGCTCGGACGCAGCAAATTTCAACTTGAATAGGGGAGACATTATTAAATCTGTTAATGGATTTAACGTGCAAGGAGACCTGGATAAATGGTTGGGGTATTTTGGAGAAGAAAAACAAGAATTAGGTATCGTTCGTAATAAGAAGCACGGTGTAATATTGATACAGCCAACCTTTAAAAATGGCTTTAGAAATTGCAATATTCAACAGGTTCGAGATGCTTCTCAGGAACAACAGACGAATTATAATAAATGGCTCAACAAATGAGTAAAACGAGGGATAGTAAGGTAAAACCTATTTCAAAACCGATTATAATCTTAGCTGTCCTAAGTGTGCTGGGATTTATGTTTAGTGCGGTGTCTGACTTGAGTTATTTTACGGGAATTGAAGCTTTTATTAATGATGCTTTTGAAGAAGGTAATCCAGCGAAAGAGGTTTATGCTAAAAATATTCAACTATGGCAGGATAACGGGGTGGATACATCAATCGGTGGATTAAGTCAGATTAGACAGTTGTTTTTAATTATTGGCATTCTGAATATTCCTGTTCTATTGGGCGTTGCTTTAATGTTTTTTAGAGTGCGTATAGGGTTTGAACTCTATGCAATAAGCCAGGCGGCATACATCATTGTGCCATTTTATTTTTTTGGATTCGGATTTTATTCAAATTTTCGAGTTCTTGGAATTGGAGATCTTTTCATCATGATCTTATTCATTGTTATGTGGGGAATACAAAGAAAAAATTTGGGCAGTAAAGATTCGGCTAATTCATAGATGTTTGAGGATCCAAAAATACAGTGGTTTAAACGAATAATCTTTGGTAAGAATACACCAAATAAAGTGCTTAAATGGACGTGCCTTGTACTTTTTTTTTGGAGCATATGCCTCTTGATACTTATGTCAGGTTTAGGCCTCTTTGCCTTATTGTCTCCAGAAGATTCTGCCCGATTTGAAGAGTATTCCAACTTCCGTAAGCAGGGAATATGGTTTTTCTTCCCATATGCAGGGTGGCATTTGATTAGTTTAATAGCGATTGCGCTAATTTATAGACTGAAGAAAATGGGTTTAATTATTTACGCTCTTGCCTCGGCAGGATGTACTGTTCATCCTTGGTTTATGGGGTCAGATTTCCCAACGATTTCTCTAATTTTCAGCCTAGTTTGCGTTGTGCTTTTCACTGTGCATATAGGAAGTATGCATTCAAAAAAAGAACTCAGCCCTGTTCCCGCAAAGCATCCTGAACCTACGGAAGAGCAGCTATAGCTGTTATTTCTACATTGACATTCTTCGGTAAAACACTCACTTCGACACATTCTCTAGCTGGTGCATTATTTGTGAAATAAGCACCATATACAGCATTGATTTTATTAAAGTTACCCATATCGGAAATGAAAATAGAACATTTAACTACACTATTTAATGTACAGCCCGCCTCTAATAAAATTGCATTAATATTTTCCATAACCTGCTTTGTCTCCGCTTCAATTGAAGAGGTTACGAGTTCATCAGTTTCAGGATTCAATGCAATCTGGCCACTCAAGTAAAGCATACCATTGCATGCCACGGCTTGACTGTACGGTCCAATCGGGCTAGGCGCATTTCGTGTTTCTATTATTGTTTTTTTCATTTAGAAAGGAGCTTTTGCGTATTGAAGATTGGCTTAATGGCTGTGCCCATGTGGCCCATGCGCATGACCGTGCTCAATTTCGTTCTCCTCGGCAGATCTAACTTCTACTACCTCAATTTCAAAATGGAGCGTCTCGCCAGCAAGTGGATGATTTAAATCTAAAGTAACGTCTTCTTCTTCTATTTTTGTTACAATAGCAACAGCAGGACCTTGATTCGTTTCTACTTGCACCTGCATGCCTTCCTGAACTTGTTCATTTTCATCTTCAGATCTGAAACCACTCAAGGGGACAATTTGAACCATAGTATCTTGGTACTCCCCATAGCCGTGCTCAGGGGAAATGACCGTGGCAAAAGTATCACCTTTAGATTTACCTAATAATTCTTCTTCTAGACCTGGAATGATATTGCCATGGCCTTGCAAAATTGAAAGAGGTCCTCTTTCTTCTGTCGATTGATCAATAATGTCACCGTTATCGTTCTTAAGAACATAGTGCATTGTTACTACTGTGTCTTGTGAAATTTCCATTCGGCAAAAGTAATAAAATCGGGCAATGATTTGCTCGATTATAAATTTTCTCCAAATGCATTATCGTACCAAGCTCTTTTTCGTTGAATTCTTAAGTCTTTAAGAATAGATGCTTTGACATTTATAGTAAGTGTATAGCTTTTTCTAGATCCGAATGGAATCCAATTAAATTGCCCTTCCCAACAGTGCATATCTCGGTAAATGGATACGGTTGTATAGTTGAAATCCTTTGATTTAAAATCAAAACCAGTATTAACACCAATTCTCCATTTTTTAGTTAGTCCAACGTCTCCATTTACACGAATTGTTTGAGATAAAGTAATCGTGTCGTTAGATGTGTTGATATTAGACCTGTTGGAAGTTAGATTGTAAGAGAGGTTCAGTTGCCAAGGAATTGTAAAATCAACATAGGCTTCAGAAATGGAAGCTAATTGGTCCTGTTGATCTTGGCTTACATTTTCCAAGTTTTTGTTGCCTGATGACTTTTTGCTTTTTAGTGTATAGCTTAATGCAAGATTTGTAGACGTAATCGTTCCAATTTTCTGTTCTGTGTTCCATCTGAATTCATCAAATCTTGCTCCGTCATTATAACTGTATGGATCTAGGGTTGCTCTAAAATTCAGGTTTAAAGATTTAAAGATTCTGGTTCTGCCGGCAATACTGATATTGGCTAATTCGAAAGATTCTCGCATTAAATCATAAGATGTGCTTATGGTAGCATTTTCTATAATTTTCACTTTTTTCTTGGTGCGATCTTTAATTTCATTGGTGTCGTTTTGTGCCCAAAATTTCATGTCTAGACTATTAATTAACGCAAGTGAAACAACTCCACTTTCTGAATTGCTTGGCTTGCCATAAATACCGAGGTCAAAAGGAGAATATGAACCAAATTCGCCATTGGTCCCAAATTCAATATCGGTGCTAAAGTTTGGTGTGTAAGTAAAATTAATGGTAGGCGTTAATACGTGTCTAATTTCCGATTCCCTTTTTCCTCTTAAAAAACGAGAAAAGCCATACATACCATAAATCTTAGTGTTTAAGCTGGCGCTGAAGCTTGCTTCATGCGCCCCTCGAGGTTTTGAAATAGTTTCTGTTGTAATAGTAGTATCTGATGGGTCAAACGATTTATTTAAATATTGCAGATAATACCTGCCAGTATACCGAGCTGCAGGATTAAAGTTGAAAGGACCAAGTTTTACGGAGGTATTCAAATTAGCGTTATGCCTCATTCCGTTGTTCATTTTTTTCGCAAGATTATCAATGTTGTCTAACGCAAAATTCTTTGCGGAATCGCTAATGTCATTTTTGATATTTATACTTTGACTTAAGCCCGTATTCTGCGTCAGGTTTCGAATAAATTTACTCTTTGATTTACCGAATTTTTTTAAAGGGTAAATTCTACTTTGATTTATGTTCGCCTCTGGCAAAGTAAGGTTAACAATTTCAGTCAGGGTGTTTTGTGTGTGCCTCATGTTAATACTCATGGATAAAGGCGAATTTGAAAACGTCTTATTCCACCTTACATTGGAATTAAACGTGTTCGAAAGGTAGTCTGTGCTGGAACTATTGAAATTGTTAGAAAAATTATTAATGGAACCGAGGTTGACATTCGCATTGAATCGAGAGCCTGGATTGGCTTTTGGGTCTTGGCCATGTGACCATCGAATGAAAAACTCTGAGGAGGTAGAGAAATCCGGAAATTCGGATTCCGAGATGCGCAACTTAGTGTATTGGAAATTAAAATTACCGTTGTATTTATATCGTTTTTTATAATTAGAGATATTTTTAACTCCCCAACTTCCTCTTGAGTATATATCTCCTAAAACTTGAGTGTTGAATTTATCTCCGAAGTGGTGATAATATCCAAATCCTTGCAGGAAGTATCCTAAGGTAGGAGAGTTTCCATAAGTAGGTATCACAATTCCGTTCGTCCCCCCTTTTTTGTTAGGGAAATAGCCAAAAGGAAGTCCTAATGGTGTCGGTATGTCTGCAATCCAAAGGTTCAGTGGACCCGAAATAATTTTATCATCAGGTATAACGACCGCTTTGCTAAGTTTAAAGTAAAAATGGGGCTCTTCTAGATCGCAGGTGGTGTATTTGCCTTTAGAAACATGAACATGATCATTGGCTTGTTTTTTAACAATGGCAGAGGTCAGATATCCTTCTGCTTGTTCTGTTCTAACGTTATAAATAATTCCTTTTTTTGTATCGAAGTTATACCTGATGCTATCCATGGTGAATTCATCGCCATTTTCCTGAAATACAGGCTTTCCAATTACTTCACCTAGGCTGTCAACACTAAATTTAGCAAGGGCAATTTTTGTGCTGAAATCGAATTCAATATAACTTGCATCTAGCTCGATGTCATCATAGATTACATGAGCGTTACCGTACAAATACACCTTCTGTAATGGGATATTAAATCGCATCGAATCCGTTGCGTTATAAACAACGGGAACCTTAAAATTGACGTTTACCGTGTCAACACTCATCTGATCTTGAATTGTGTCTTGTGAAAAGGGATAATTGCTTATTAACAGTGCCGCAAGGATAAGTACAATCCTATGGGTGTGTCTTTTAACTATATCACTGTTATTTTTGTTGGTACACTTTGTGCATATAAGGTTTATAACCTTAGCATTAGAAGATATGAGACGAATAACAGTCAATAGTGCATTAATCTTGTATGCGAAGAAACGTATTTTTTCCGTTTTTCTTGCGCTTATTTTTGTTTCAGGGACTCTTGTGGCCCAAGATAAACTTGGAATATCGACAGTTGTAATTGATGCTGGTCATGGTGGAAAAGATCCGGGAGCCATAGGTGTTACCAAAGTTTACGAGAAGGATGTTGCCTTGTCTGTGGCATTAAAACTAGGTGATTTGATAAAAAGGAATTATCCAAAAACAAAGGTAGTCTACACGCGTTCAACCGATGTTTTCATTGGCCTTGCTGAACGAGCGAAGAAAGCAAATAGTATTAGCGCGGATCTTTTCATATCAATACATGCGAATGCTGCAGTAAATAAAAAAGCAGCGGGCGCTGAAGTTTGGGTATTGGGACTACATAAATCTGAAGCGGCATTAGAAATTGCTAAAAAAGAAAACTCGTCCATACTAATGGAAGACGATCATGGATCAAAATATCAAGATTTTGACCCAAAAGATCCGGATGCGTACATAGGTTTAGCGATGAGGCAGAATGCATATCTTGATCAAAGTCTGAATTTGGCCAATGCAGTTCAACGCAGGTTTGTAAATGATGCCAATAGGACGGATCGGGGAGTCAAACAGGCTGGTTTTATGGTTTTATATCGGACAACAATGCCGTCAATTTTAATTGAATTAGGTTTTTTGTCGCATGCTTCAGAAGAAAAATATTTATCCAGTGCAATCGGACAAACAAAATTATCTGAGAGTATTTTTAAAGGATTTTCTGAGTACAAAAACATGATTGATGGAGTAAATAATTCGATAAAGAACACATCTCCAAATGAAAAAATACCTGAATCAAACAAACCCAGCTTGGAAAAACCAAAAACAGTTTCAACTGTTAATCAGAAGGATAGGGTAGTTTTTAAAGTTCAAATTTCGGCATCTTCGGTTTCAATTAATACGACTCCTGAAAATTTTAAGGGAGTAAAGGAGGTTGAGCAATTTGAGCAAAAAGGAATTTATAAATACACTGTAGGAAACTTTTTTACCTTTGAACAAGCAAAAACGAAACAAACAAGTGTAAGAAAATTAGGTTTTGATTCGGCCTTTATCATTGCTTTTTACAATGGGCAGAAGATAGCTGTTGCCGAAGGAGTTAAGCTACTTAAAGAAAGTTTAGAGTGAAACGAGAATTTATAATTGGAACAATAGCTATTACTGCGATAGGGGCATTAATTTTTGGTCTTTTTTATTTGAAGGGTGAAAATATTTTGTCGAATAACAGGGTTTTTCATACCACTTACCAGAGTGTGGACGGATTGGTGAACGCAAGTCCTGTTAAAATAAGTGGTTATCAAGTCGGAGTCGTCACAAACATGAAAATGAATCCTGAAGACCCCAGTCTCATTGATGTTTCTTTTATAATTGACGACAGTTCTATTGATTTGCCTGCTAATTCAGTGGCCATTTTAGCTTCTGATATTCTGGGCAATAAATCATTGGATCTCAGGTTGGGAGCGGACACTAGAATGTTAAAAAATGGCGATTTCGTGCTGGCTCAGGCACAAACTGATTTAAAAGGCATGGTTGATGAACAACTTCTTCCATTAAAGCTAAAAACAGAGGAACTAATTGCTACCATTGACTCCACTGTTACCACGATAAAAACCATTATTGGAGAAAATACAGGGAACTTGAATGAAAGCTTCATTGGTTTGAGAAATGCGATTGGTTCGTTTGAATCTATGTCAAATCGACTGGATACATTAATTGCAAAACAATCTTCAAGAGTTTCCATTATTTTTGGGAATGTTCAAAGTATTACAGAGAACTTAAAGAAGAGTAATGAAGCAATAACCAATGTCATTGCTAACGCTCAAATAATAACAGACAGCTTAGCTGTTGTTGATTTTGTTGGAACGGTAGAAGGTGCTAAAGAAGCAATATCACAAGTTAATATTGTATTGGATGCGATCAATAATGGAGATGGAACATTGAGTCAATTAATAAATGATAGCACCATGTATAACCATGTTAATTTGATGCTGACCCAGGCGACAACCCTGGTTGAAAATATTCAAGATCATCCCAATAGGTATTTGCAGTTTGCTGTATTCGGAAGCAAAGACAAAGGACTCAAGCTAGACTCGAGAAATGAAAGAGCTTTGAGACAATTTGTTAAAAAGGATTCTTTAATGGATAAATGGAAATAAAATATGAGTGTAAGTGGAATCAGCTTTATTGTTTTATCGGTGGCTGCCTTGAGCTTATTTGTTTATAATTCTTTTAGGATAAGAAACAACATTAACCTGGGAATAGATGTAGATCGTTCAGATAGCTTCAACTCAAGAATTAAAACAACTGTATTGGTTGCTCTCGGACAAAAGAAGATGTTCAAAAGGCCAATTCCAGCATTATTACATTTATTTATATACGTGGCCTTTGTAATTACCCAGATTGAATTGATAGAAATATTTGTTGATGGAATTACAGGTTCACACAGAGCATTTCGTGTAAGTTTGGGAGGTCTCTACACCTTAATAATTAACAGTATTGAAATAGTTTCCGTTTTAGCTTTTGTGGCAACCTTAATCTTTTTAATAAGAAGAAACTTGTTGAAAATACCTCGGTTTACGATGTCTGAAATGACCGGGTGGCCAAAATTAGATGGCAATCTTATTTTGTATTTCGAAATATTATTGATTTGTTTTATTTTCATGATGAATGGCGGCGATGAAATGTTGCAACTTGAAAACGGTGCGGAGTCATACGGATTCGTTATTTCAAGTGTAGTTGGTCCATTATTATTCGGCGGTTTAACCCCCGAATCGTTGCACTTAATTGAGCAAATTGGTTGGTGGGGACACATTAGTATGGTTTTCCTGTTTCTTAATTACCTACCCATTTCAAAGCATTTCCACATATTATTGGCATTCCCCAATGTTTTTTATTCTAATTTGAGAAATAAGGGTGAATTAAATAACATGCAATCCGTTAAGAAAGAGGTGTCTATGATGTTTGATCCATCTGTAGATCCTTATGCCACGCCAGCTGAATCTACGAGTACAGGAGAGCCTCCGGCTCGTTTTGGCGCTAAAGATGTTGTCGACCTAACATGGGTAAATCTATTGAATGCATATACTTGTACGGAATGTGGTCGCTGTAGTTCTTCCTGTCCAGCCAATCAAACAGGAAAAAAATTATCTCCTCGAAAAATCATGATGGACACGCGGGATAGATTGGAAGAAGTGGGACGGAATTACCGCAAGCACGGGGTGGGTCATGATGATGGTAAGTCTTTATTAGGTGATTACATTACTGAGGAAGAGGTTTGGGCTTGTACTTCTTGTAATGCGTGTGTTGAAGAATGTCCTGTAAATATTGATCCTTTGTCTATTATTATTGATTTAAGAAGGTATTTGGTCATGGAGGAATCCAAATCACCAAGTGAATTAACAACCATGTTTACGAATATTGAAAATAATGGAGCTCCATGGCAGTTCTCGCCAATGGATCGATTCAATTGGGCGGCTGAAGATTAAACGAAAGTGCTATGTCAGAAAGAATAAATGTACCAACGATGCAGGAGCTAATGGCTAAAGGCGAATCACCTGATGTATTGTTTTGGGTGGGATGTGCTGGAAGTTTTGATGATCGAGCAAAAAAAATCACAAAAGCTGTAGTGAAAATACTACATAATTGTGGAGTTAAATACGCTGTGCTTGGAACGGAAGAGGCTTGTACTGGCGATCCTGCAAAACGAGCAGGAAACGAGTTTCTTTTTCAAATGCAGGCTTTCCAAAATATTCAGATTTTGAATGGATATGAGATTAAGAAAATTGTAACGGGTTGCCCACATTGTTTCAATACGATTAAGAATGAATATCCAGACTTAGGTGGCGATTATGAAGTTGTTCATCATACTCAGCTTATTCAAGATTTAATAAATTCGGGCAAACTGAAAATCAAAGAAGGCGGAGCATTTAAGGGGAAGCGAATTACGTTTCACGATCCTTGTTATCTAGGGCGAGCAAATGATGTTTATGAAGCTCCCAGGTCGGTTTTAAATCGACTAGATGCTGAATTAGTTGAAATGAAGCGTTGTAAGTCGAAAGGTTTGTGCTGTGGTGCAGGAGGAGCACAAATGTTTAAGGAAGCAGAACAAGGAAATAAGGAAGTGAATGTTGAACGAACGGAAGATGCGTTGGAAACAAAAGCTAATTTTATAGCAACGGGTTGTCCATTTTGTAACACAATGATGACTGATGGAGTAAAGAATTTCAATAAAGAAGAAGAGGTTAAAATAATGGACATTGCCGAAATGATTGCAATGGCTGCAGATTTATAATAATGGAAGTTGAGTTCAATTCTTTACCTAACCAATCGAAAGTGTGGATGTATCAAGCCGATCGGCTTTTAACTGATCAGGACAAAAAAGTTATTTATGAAATTGCTGAGGTGTTCCTGAATCAATGGGAAAGCCATAATATTCCAGTAAAAGGATCAATAGACGCGCTTAATAATTTTTTTGTCAGAATTGCTGCTTTTACTGACGAACCCAATATGTGTGGCAGAGCACAGGATGCACAAGTCAGATTAGCGAAAGAAATCGAATTAGAGTTGGGAATTGAATTAACAAATAGGCTACTTTTGGCATTTGAAATTGAGGGGGAAACGGAGATCATTCATATGAATGATTTAGCCAATGAAATTCGCCAAGGTCGAATAAATTCAGATTCAAATTTTTATAATAACCTGATTCAATCCAAGCAAGATTTTGATGCATCTTGGGTGTTGAAAGCCGGGGAATCTTGGCTCTCCAAATATTTTTAAAATACGAGTAGATACAAGTTTTCTGTGCTCTTGTCGCGGGTCGATTCTTTCAAAAAATCAAGATTTAATTTTGTGGTAGAATGATGTTGAATCGGATAAACTTCTGGCTGCAAATTGTCAAGGTCTATTTTTTTAAACACTTCTTCTTTTACCAAGAAGCTATGTCCTTGAATTTCAGATTTAACCAATTCTCCCAAAGTTCCACTATAGTGGGTAATTGATTTTGTGTAAAAATCATAACAATGAGGAGAAATATCTATAACGTGCTGATTTTCTGTTGGAATCTTGCGTTCGTTGGTTATTATTGCTGCAATATATTGCCCATCGTAATGTGCTAAATTCTGATAAAAATGAACTTTCATAAAGACATTTACAAAACAAGCTGAAATGGCAGTTGTAAGAACTACTGCTAAAATACTTTTGCGTTTTAAATAGGTTGCAATTATGAGCAGAAATAAAGCTGTAATAATAAATCCATAAATAAAAGTAACGTCGGTGAAAGTAACAGTGCCAATTAAAATTACTCCGACTCCCATTATGCCGATTATAATTATTTGAATACTAGCAATAAAACTGCTCTGATTCTTATGTGCTAATTGTGCTATGTAATTTCCAGAAATTATGGCAATAAATGGATAGATAATATAGATGTAATGGTCTAGTTTGAATTGAGACATAGATAAAGCTATGAAGGGCAGAATTATCGCGCCAACGGTATAAAATTCAGCTATTTCTTTGGTTCGTATTGCTAATTTCATTTTGTTCCAAAGGGCTAAGAATCCGAGTATAGTCCAAGGTAGAAAGGACCAAATGAATGTGCCAATAAAGAAATGGTATGAAAAAGAGGCATCTTTCCATTCACTCGCACCCGTTAATCTGCCAAAACTTTGCTCCCAAAAGTAAAAGACTATACCGCTTATACCTTGAACTCTTTTGCCGCTTGATAATGTTGTGAATTTTTCTGGTTGCGCGTCGTATTGCGTATATAAACCGTAAACCATTGGGCATATGATAATGGCCACTATAAATATTCCCAGAAGCCATTCCCAACGAAAAAAGTTTTTCCATTGTTTCCTAATAATAAAATGGGTAGAGAGTGCTAGGATTGGAACCATAAGACCAATTGGGCCTTTGCATAGCATGGCTAAGCCAATTCCAATAAAACCAAGTACAAGAAACTTTAATTTTTCTCTTTGAAGAAATTCAATAATACACCATATGGAGAAAACAATTGAACTGATTAAAATGGTATCTGTCCTTACGTCATGCGAAATAATGGAAATGGCCTCCGTGGTAGAAAAGATTATCGCACCAATATAGCCTGCTGATTTGGAGTACAGTAAACTTCCAAGTCTGAAAGTAGCGAAGATGCCTAGATAAACAAAAAGTAAGGAAGGTAATCGGTATGACCAATTTTCAATACCAAAAAGGTTGAATGATAGAGATGACAACCAAAAAAGAAGAGGAGGTTTATCTAAGTAATCATTGCCTCTATGCATTACTTCTAGGTAGTTGCCGCTCTCAGCCATTTCCATACTTATAGAAGCATATTGAGTAGCGTCTATACCCATTATCGGCAGATTGATCCCTGCAATGAATGTAATCGTGGCCATGCCCATTACAATCCAAAATGCGTATTTAAATCCTAAGTTTTCAATCATCGATATACATCGCTTAATTTTTTAGGTCTTTTCTGTTCTTCCCAACGAAAATCATCCAGGATTTTCAATTTCGGATTAATCGAATTCATCGGATACAAAGTAGCTTCAGGCTCTTCCCTAAAAGTAATTTCTTCTACTTTATTTTCTATTACTTGTAGTGTCATATTACTACAAACAGCATGATTCATTCCAACGGGTACTTTCCCTTCTTCTCCCACATAATAAACACTTTGTGCGTTTCCGGAGACTTCTAATCTTTTTAGCTTCTGATTTTCAAAAAAGGCATTCATCTGTCTTCCTTTTACTTGGTTATATCCAAATGTGTCTGCTTCAGAAATGAGAAAAGTATTTTCATCCAATAGCATGGATTCTATAGAATTAGAATTGGTTTTTATGCTTATAAAGTCTGCAAAAAGTTGATTTTCTTCTGACCATAGAATGGGCATGTAGAACATGTTTATTGTTTCTTCTTCTTGATTAAAAATGATGGAATCTGCCGCACCTTGAAAATCAGGCTTAAAAAATTTGACTTGATGAAACACATGTATATTTTGATTTCCTGTGGAGTCTTCTAATATCAAGGCGGTGTCGCCGTGAAGAAATAATGAGTCATCCTCAAAGATTTGAATCAATAAAAGGCTATCCGTTATTAGCGACTTTTTTAGTTGTTCATTATGCCATCCGTAGTTCCCATTTATAATAAAACTATTACTGGTATCGGCAATTTGCATATTATTAAAAACTTCTCCGACACCTGTTTTTCGGTCGTAAAATAAACTGTCACCTGATAGTTTTTGCCCGTCTGAAATAATATAAGAATTCTCTTGTAGAGCAGTTTGGTTAATCTTAGTATCATACCATCCATTTTCTGTATAAATAAGGTTAGAATCGGATTCGATAAAAGTAGGGCCAGAAAAATAGGCTATTTCGGATAGTGTACTGTAGGAAAGTGTGTCACTAATCATGGTATATTCGGGATTATACAATTCAACCGAGTCACGGAATTCAAGCATTTGTCCTTTTGAAAAGTAAAGCCCAATTTTACTTGTTAATACATTTGCGTTTTGTGTACTGGTTATTGTTGCGCCATTGGTATACTTCCCTAAAGAATCGTTCAGATCATACGTCATAGATGTGGTGTTAAGTTCTAAATCACGATCGGTTAGGCGAACATTACCATTCATGATTGCTTCTTTTATATTTCCACTGTAATGAAGAGAGTCACCAAACATGGCTATAGAATCTCCTTGTAGAATTTTTACGTGACCAAAAGCGTCTAAACTATTAGAGTCTAGGTACAAGTAAGTGCTATCGCAATACAGCCTTACTTCTTGATGCCTTAATTCAACATTGCCAATAAATTTTTGTGCTGTACTATTCTTTTTTTTAATTAGTTCATCCGCATTAACAATCTGAATTCGATTTGATCCATTACTAACTTGTGCATTACAGTGATTACTGAATAATGTTGTTATACACAATAGCGAGATAGCGATGACTACGTCGATTGAAAAAAATGTTTTTGGCAGTGCCACAGAACAATAATACGAAGACTTCAAAAGAAATATTGTATTAATTCAAAACCTTGTCTCTAATAATGGTTTGTTTTCGGTTAGGCCCGACTGAAACAATGGTTATTGGTGTTTCTAATTCATGTTCTAAAAACTCAATATAATTATTCAAGTTGGCTGGAATTTCAGCAACATCAGTCAATCCGGTAAGATCAATCCCTTTCCACCCTGGAATTTCTTTGTACACAGGCATTAAACTCTCGTCTTCAATGTCATAGGGCAAATAATCAATGGTTTCTCCTTGATAGGTGTAGTGTGTGCAAACTTTTATGGTGTCAAAAATACTTAATACATCTGCTTTCATCATAGACAGCTTGGTTACTCCATTAATCATGATGGCATATTTTAAGGCTGGTAGATCAATCCATCCACAGCGTCTCGGTCTTCCTGTTGTCGCACCAAATTCTTGACCTTCTTGTCTCATTTCTTCACCAGTATCGTCGTGTAGTTCAGTAGGAAACGGACCGCTTCCAACTCGGGTGCAATAGGCTTTAAAAATGCCTATTACATCGTTGATGCGATTCGGAGCTATTCCGAGCCCTGTGCACGTTCCGGCAGTGATAGTATTTGATGAGGTTACAAAGGGGTAAGAACCGAAATCAATGTCAAGCATGGTGCCTTGAGCTCCTTCGGCAAGTACTTTTTTTCCGGCTTTAATGGCATTATTTATATAATGCTCACTATCAACTGCTGGTATTTCTTTTAAGGATTCTATGGCGTCGAACCAATCTTTTTCATACTGATCTAAATCGTATTCAAAATCAAATCGGGTAAGCATGCTTTTATGTTTTTCAACAAGAGCATCATATCGATCTTGAAAATTGGCGGTGTACAAGTCACCAATTCTTAAACCATTTCGTCCTGTTTTATCCATATAAGTTGGACCAATTCCCTTCAAGGTAGAACCAATTTTTTTCTTACCCTTTGCTTGTTCTGACGCCGCATCTAAAATGCGGTGTGTAGGTAGAATGAGATGTGCTTTTTTTGATATCAGTAATAAACGACTTACATCTATTCCAAATCCCTTTAGGCTATCTATTTCCTTCTTAAATATTACCGGATCAATTACGACGCCATTTCCAATCAGATTCATGGTATTTTTTCTGAATATACCAGAAGGAATAGTGTGTAAGACGTGTTTAATGTCATTAAACTCTAATGTGTGCCCGGCATTTGGCCCGCCTTGAAAACGTGCAATAACGTCATAGCTTGGCGTGAGAACATCCACCACTTTTCCTTTTCCTTCGTCGCCCCATTGCAGGCCTAATAGAACATCTGTTCCTTTCATATGTTAAGTTTTTCACTGAATAATTTACGAGCAGCACTCTCATCTTCAGCAATTGTAAAAAGCGTATTTAATTTGGTTATTAAAAAAAGTTTTGAAATTTTCTCATTAACGTTACAAATAACGGTATCTCCACCTGCATTCCTGGATTTGGTAAGAATGTTAATTAGCGCGTTAAGCCCCGAACTATTGATGTGAGTGATTTTGGATAAGTTTAGAATAATATTGGCTTTGTTATCCAAGGTGTTTTGATCCACTTCTTCCAGAAGATTTATCGCATCTTCTTTGCTCATTATTTTGCCAATTAATTTAAAAAAGACAAGATCGTCTTGTATCTGGTAATTGAAATCTAAATTCATTAGTAATATTAATTCTTCTCTTTAGTAGCGTATATATATAAGGAATGATGCGAAATATTGATATCAAACACCTCTTCTAAAGTGTCTTTTATTCCTTGAATTCTTGGATCACAAAACTCAATAACTTCGCCACTGTCTGTACAAATGATATGATCATGCTGTCTGGAAGCGTAACTTTTTTCGAAGTACGCGAGGTTTGAACCAAATTGATGCTTTGTGATTAATTTACAGACCAGTAACAAATCCATGGTATTGTAGAGCGTAGCACGTGAAACCCGGTAATTTTGATTTTTCATTTTGACGTACAGTGTCTCCACATCAAAGTGCCCTTGGTAGCTATACACCTCTTTTAGTATAGCAAAGCGCTCAGGTGTTTTTCGATGCCCATTTTGTTCTAGAAACTGTGCGAAAATTTCTTCGACTTTTTCCTGTACCGTTTCTTCGGTCATAGTCAAGTATTAAGGCCCAAAATTAAGAATTATAAGGGATTGAGCCCCCATCTTACTTACTTTTATTAACAAATAGGCTTATAAATTTATTCACTGTCAATTCTTTCAATAGAATTGATACCATCAATCTGTAATAATTTAGTCATTAGATTGTCTAGATGTTCAGTATCTCTGACATAAGCCATTACGCATCCTTCAAAAATTCCGTCATTTGAATCAAAAGTAATTGACTTCATATTGACATTTAGATCAGCAGAAATTATTTTGGTAATGTTATTAACTAAGCCCATGTCATCAATCCCTGTGAAGACCATTCCTGTTAAAAACTCCTCATATTCTTGTCCTCGCCATTTTGTACGTATAATGCGGTAAGCATAATTAGCCATAAGTTGTCGAGCATTCGGACAATTATTTCTGTGAATTTTAATGCCATCATTGATGGTTATGAATCCAAAAATGGCATCACCGGGTATCGGATTACAACAAGGAGCAAATTTGTAATCAAAGTTGTCATTTTCGCCAATTATTAATTCTTCGGTTTTTTTCTTGAATTTATTAACCAGTGTAGATAAGCTTCCCTTTAAAGAATCTGTTATTGAGCTGTTTTTTAATCGCCCACCTTTAATGATAATATCCTTAATTCGAGCTAAATTGACTTTATCTTTGGCAATCTGGTAGTACATTTCAGTGTGCTCTTTGAATCCATATAATTTGATGAGTTCGTTGAGGTTGTCTTCATTGAAGGGTACTTTAAGTGCCTTTAATTTTCGTTCTAAAATTTCTCTTCCGTCGAGGGAGGCTTCCTTGCGTTCTTCTTTTAAAGATCCTTTAATTTTGGCTTTCGCTTTTGAGGTAGCAACATAATTTAACCAATCTTCTTTGGGCTTTTGCTTCGCTGAAGTAATGATTTCTACCTGGTCGCCACTCTTTAATTCATGACTTAGAGGCACTAACTTGTGATTTACTTTTGCACCAATACATTTTGCTCCAACCTGCGTGTGAATTTCAAAAGCAAAATCAAGTGCGGTAGCTTTTACAGGCAATCTTCGTAAATCTCCATTTGGGGTAAATACAAATATCTCTTCGGCAAATAAGGAGAGTTTGAAATCATCGATAAACTCCATTGCGTCCACATCTCTATTTTCTAAAATTCCTCTAATTTTGTCTACCCAGCTATCCAGAATACTGTCTTTTTCGTTGGATGATTTATATTTCCAGTGTGCAGCCAATCCTTTTTCAGCAACTTCATCCATCCGTTTTGTCCGAATTTGAACCTCAACCCATTTGCCCGTTGGACTCATTACTGTGGTATGTAGCGATTCATATCCGTTTTGTTTTGGATGAGAGATCCAATCTCTTAGCCTTTCTGGGTTAGGCTTATAATTATCTGTAACAATTGAATAGGCTTTCCAACAGTCTGGTTTTTCAGTTTCCAGTGGCGTATCAATAATTATTCTTATCGCGAAAACGTCATAAACTTCTTCAAAATTGATGGACTTTTTCTGCATTTTATTCCAAATGGAATAGATTGACTTTTGCCTGCCTTTTATTTGAAATTTGAGCCCTGCTTCTTGAAGTGCTAATCGAACAGGGGAACTAAATTTTCGAATAAAACGAGTTCTTATGTCTTTTGTTTTATCTAATTTATTATTGATATCTACATAAGCACTCGACTCTGTGTATTTAAGGGCTAGGTCTTCTAGCTCCGTTTTTATTGCAT
>JABJPZ010000275.1 GCA_018663635.1 Crocinitomicaceae bacterium | reverse complement strand
GTCAAAAAAGAATAAAAAAGTGATATAAGCATCATTCCCGCTAAAAATATGGTTGATACGAGAAGTGGGGAGGCAAATAAAGCCCTGGTTTCTGCTTCTCTAAGTAAGAAGTCCTCTTTGCTTAGATCCTTCAATTTTAACGGATTTTGTTCTTTAAGTGCATCAAAATCTATATTTTCTGGAGCAATTATTCCCTGCATTTCCATTCTATTTACAGCAAAGTTTGGATCGATAGCTGAGAAATAGACTAAAATAAATCCTGCAAAAATAATGGTATAGATACTGCCGGCTTTCATTGCTTCTTTGAGGTCCGAAAGAAATTCTACTTTTTCGTGGTTGAATCCTTTTTGACGACGAAAATGTAGAGTGAAAAAGATGACTAAAAGCAAAAAAAGTAAATTCACCATCGCAGTTACTGTAAATAGCTCGACAGAGTATCCTAAGTTAAAAACAACCAATTTTATAATAATCCACGAAAGACTAAAAATGAGAGCTATTTTTTTTGTAGAATCCAAGGATTACTTTTCAATAAAAAAGCACCGACCAAAAGGAGGGTGCTTTTAATAAATTAATTAGTTTTTAACCGTTCATAGAAATAAGAAACTCTTCATTGCTGCGAGTTCCGTTCATTCGATCTCTAACGAATTCCATTGCTTCAACAGGGTTCATATCTGCTAAATGCTTTCTAAGAATCCAAATTCGCTGCAAGGCTTCTTTATCCATTAATAAATCTTCTCTTCTCGTTCCAGATGCTAGAATATCTATGGCTGGATATATTCTTCGATTAGAAATTTTACGATCCAATTGTAATTCCATATTACCGGTTCCTTTAAATTCTTCGAAGATTACTTCATCCATTTTAGAACCGGTTTCCGTTAATGCTGTTGCAATAATGGATAAGGAGCCACCATTTTCAATTTTTCGAGCGGCTCCAAAGAATCTCTTGGGTTTTTGAAGCGCATTCGCATCAACACCACCAGATAAAACACGGCCAGATGCGGGAGCAACCGTATTGTAGGCTCGAGCTAATCTTGTAATGGAATCTAACAAAATGCAAACATCATGTCCACATTCTACCATTCGTTTTGCTTTTTCTAAAACGATGTTAGAAACTTTTACGTGTCTTTCAGCCGGTTCATCAAAAGTAGAAGCAACAACTTCTGCATTAACAGATCGCTGCATATCTGTAACCTCTTCAGGTCTTTCATCAATTAGAAGAACAATTAGGTAAATTTCGGGATGATTTGCTGCAATTGCATTTGCTACATCTTTCAATAATACTGTTTTACCTGTTTTTGGCTGGGCGACAATCATGCCTCTTTGACCTTTTCCAATCGGTGAGAATAAATCCATCACTCTTGTCGACAAATTGTCTTTACTGTGGCCCGTTAATTTAATTTTCTCATCTGGGAATAAAGGGGTTAAATATTTAAAAGGAACACGATCTCTTACAAATGATGGTTCTCTTCCGTTAATACTCGTCACTTCCAATAGTGGGAAGTACTTTTCACCTTCTTTTGGGGGTCTGATTGTACCGTTAACCGTGTCACCAGTTTTTAGTCCAAATAGTTTAATCTGAGACTGTGAAACATATACATCATCTGGCGAAGCCAAATAATGATAGTCTGAAGACCTTAAGAAGCCATATCCATCAGGCATTATTTCAATAACACCTTCGTTATGAATGATGCCATCAAAATTATAGCCGTGTAATTCAGCAGGGTCAACTTTCTCTTTTCTCTCTTGGTTAGAGTTTCTGGATTGATGATCTCTTCCTTTTCTATCTCCTCTGTTGTTGTCGTGACGCCTTCTGTCATTATTAGAAGTTTCTTCTGATTTTGAGCCTTCTTTTGAAGTAGCATTCTCCGATGATGCCGAAGAATTAGTAACAGTGCCTTTTTCTTCTGAACGGTCTGTCTTCTTCGGTTTTTCAGTTTTGTTGTCGGTTTTGTCTTCCGTTTTATTGGCTGTGTTGGTATTATTTTGAGGCCTCGTTCTGTTTCTTCTATTGTCTTGACCACTGTTTCTACGAACGGGCTTTCTCTCTGTGTCGCTATCTTTAGCTGGAGCGGTCTCCGTTTTAGGGCTTATCGCCTGTTCGTCAAGGATTTTGTAAATAAGCTCTTGTTTTTTGAGCTTATCAATTTTTTTGATTTTTAGTTCATCAGCTATGTCTTTCAGCTCTGCAACTTTTTTTTCGTTTAATGCAAGAATATCGTACATGTAAAATTAAATTGGGATATAAATAAGTATCTTTTTTAAAAGATTTTAGTTAAAAATTATCAGCCAAAAAGAACTTTTGACTTTTAAGAACACTGCAAGTATACTAATAAAATAAATAGTTTGTTTGTGTCGCAAGCTAATTTATTTCAACAATTGTTAATCAAAAGCAATTTTATTACGAATAATCTATTCGTGCGAACTATATTTGTTCTCAAAATTAAAGTATGATTCAAAGAATACAGACAGTGTACCTTTTATTGTCATCTATTTGTTTGTGGTTGACTTTCTTTTTTGATTTTTCGATTTATACTGTTGGCGAGCAAACGGTACCATTTAATTTATTTGGTTTTGAAAACGTTCAGGGCTCAATGAGCTGGTTTCCTTACAGCATTGTGATTCCCATTATTGCTAGCATTAGTGTAATTAGTATTTTTCAGTTTAAAAAAAGGACCAACCAATTGTTTATTGGGCGAGTAATGTATCTGTTATTACTGCTAATTCTGGGTTTTATATTTTATGATACATCTAATATTTTTGCTGTTTTAAAAGTAGGGGGGCAATCAGTCATCATACAGTATGGAATTGGACTTTTTCTTACTGTAGCATCCTTGCCATTCGTTTTTTTAGCAAATCGTGCAATTAAAAAAGATGAAAAACTAGTTAGAGAAGCTGACCGATTACGTTAGTTGCTTGGCGAAATAGATCGGTTGGCTCTTGGGCCAAGTTCAATAACTTCCAAATCTTTTATGGTGCCCAGAGTTAAAGTGAATCGCAATATTGTCTTTACTTGGTGAAACCCATGAATCCCGGCTGCGCCAGGGTTCATGTATAGCATATTGAGTCGTTTGTCCATTTGTACTTTGCAGATATGTGAATGGCCACAGATGAATAATTGAGGAGGATTTTTGTTCAGTTGATCCTTAATTTGGTGATTGTATGCGTAAGGCTTACCTCCAATGTGAGTCATCCATACGTCAACACCTTCACAGATGAATCGCTCATGAAGTTTGAATTCTTGTCTTATTTGATGGTTGTCAATATTTCCGTATACGGCTCTAACTGGAGCAATCGTTTCTAAACGATCTGTTATTTCAAGTGCCCCAATGTCACCAGCATGCCATATTTCGTCGCATTTCTCCAGGTATTTGAATAATTTAGGCTCCAAATAACTGTGGGTGTCAGATAATAAACCAATTCTTTTCACTGTTCAAAAGAATGATTTTTTATTTGATTAACGAATAATTTAATGCGAAGATTACTTTTGTATAGATGAGGTACTTTATTGAATTGGCATATGAAGGAACGCTATATCATGGTTGGCAAATTCAGCCGAATGCTATTTCTGTTCAACAAGAACTAACTAAAGTAGGATGTAATTATTTTAATAATCAAAAGTTTAACGTGACGGGTTGTGGTCGAACAGATACCGGGGTGCATGCCGAGGAGTTTTATGCTCATTTTGATTCTGAAACAGCAATCGATGTATCCAAGGCGGTACACAATTTAAACAACATGCTGCCAAAAGATATTGCTATAAAAACGATTCGTAAAGTTGATGATTTGTTACATGCCAGGTTTAGTGCAATCTCCAGGACTTACAAGTACCGTTTACATTATCAAAAAAATCCATTTATCAGGTGGCATTCGTATAGGCATTATAAAAATCTTGATTTAGATAAAATGAATACCGCTTGCGGTATCTTGTTGAATCATCGTGATTTCACCTCATTCTCCAAAGTAAATACTGGTACGCACACAAATGATTGCGTTATTACTCAAGCATGTTGGGAACATTCTGAAACGGGTATTGTTTTTACCGTACAGGCAAACCGTTTCTTAAGAAACATGGTGCGTGCAATTGTCGGAACTATGATTGAAATTGGTGAAGGTAAAATTGAAGTAGAAGCTTTTAATGATATCATTAATTCTAAAGATCGAGGAAATGCTGGCAAGTCTGTACCAGCCCTGGGTTTGTCTCTTTTTGCCGTAAAATATCCGAATAATAATTTATGAGTTCAGTTACAGGAAAAGCTTTTGATATTAAACTGTTCCGCAGGGTTTTAAGCTACGCTAGACCCTACAGACTCATGTTCGCTTTTTCTTTGTTTTTGACGATTCTGGGTGGCGCATTGTTAATGATACGAATATTCTATATCGGCCAAATGGTCTCCGTGTTCGTGAAATACAATGATAAAGAGGGGTTGGCAAATTTAGCGGTCATTCTAGTTGGTTTAATATGCCTTGAAGCCGTGATTCAATTTTCAATCACGAATATGTCTAATATCGTGGGTCAGAATGTAATTCGAGATGTAAGAGTTGAACTTTTTAGAAAAATATGCTCACTACGCTTAAAATATTTTGATCAAAACCCAATCGGTAGATTAGTAACAAGAGCCGTTTCAGATATCGAAACAATAGCAGATGTTTTTTCTCAGGGAATTTTGACGATTTCTAGTGATTTATTGAAATTGGTATTAGTTGTAACGCTTATGTTGGTTTATGATTGGAGGCTGGGCTTGGCTGCACTTGCACCCATTCCAATATTGATTTGGGCCACAGTAGTCTTTAAGAAGGTAATCAAAGCGGCTTTTAGCTCAGTTAGAACAGAAGTTGCAAATTTGAATACATTTACTCAAGAGCACATCACAGGTATGAAAATTGTTCAAATTTTCAATAGGGAAGAAAAGGAAGCCGAGACTTTTAGATTAATTAACGAAAAACACAAAAAAGCACATATAAAATCGGTTTGGGCATTTTCTGTTTTTTTGCCGAGTGTAGAAATTTTAAGTGCGGCATCCTTGGGTTTAGTTATAGTTTGTTCCTCTCTTCTATTAAAATCAGAGGTAATAGATGGAGCTGAATTAGCAGGTACAATAACCATGTATATCATGTTGATTTCGAATTTATATCGCCCGATTCGAATGTTGGCAGACCGTTTTAATGTCTTGCAAATGGGAATGGTGGGATCAGAACGTGTTTTTAAGGTATTGGATACGGAAGAATATGTACAGGATAAAGGTTTGATTCATATAGCTGAATTTAATGGTGAGATTGAATTTAAGGATGTAGATTTTTCCTATAACGTACCAGAAAAAGTGCTTAAAGGGGTTTCGTTTAAAGTTGAGCAAGGAGAAACAGTAGCTTTTGTTGGTGCTACAGGTGCAGGTAAAACTTCGATAATTAATTTGATTAGTCGCTTTTATGAATTTCAAAATGGAACCATATTAATCGATGGTGCTGATATCAGAAACTATGCGAAAGAGACGATCCGAACAAATGTAGCTTTAGTTTTGCAAGATGTTTTTCTTTTCTCTGATACGATTCACAATAATATTACTTTAGGCGACCGTTCCATCACGAGGTCCAAAGTTGTTGCTGCTGCAAAATACGTAGGTGCACATGATTTTATTATGAATTTACCAGATAACTATGATTTCAATGTAAGGGAACGAGGGGGAGTGCTTTCGGTTGGGCAGAGGCAGTTAATCTCGTTTATTCGAGCTTATGTTTACCAACCTCGAATTCTAGTGCTGGATGAAGCTACTTCGTCTATTGATACAGAATCAGAGTTTCTTATTCAACGCGCTATCAAAAAGCTTACACAGGATCGGACAGCTCTTATTATTGCGCACAGACTTTCAACAATTTATAATAGTGATCGAATTATTGTATTAGACAATGGTCAAGTAGTTGAAGAAGGGAATCACACGGAATTATTAAAAATAGAACAGGGGTACTACAAACGTCTTCACGATTTACAGTTTATGGAGTAGATTCAAAGTTTGTAAATTAGTGGTGCATTACTGTTCTCTGAAAATTACTTTACTCCTCAACTTTTAATTACCAGATATTTTCGCGACTTTTAACGCTATTATTTTTTACCATAACCACCGAAAATGACTGACTTATTATTCTCAAAGGCAAGACGAATTGTGTTTCTTCTTAGCTGTTCTATTCTTTTTTCATCACAAACTATCGCTCAAGACACTGTTGTTTTTCAGACATCAACTTGGGATTCATCTGGTAGAAACTATGTATTCGATTTTCCAGATGTGCCTGGTGAGACCTACGAAAAAATCTTGATGCTGTACAATATGCGTTGTAAAAATGCAGTGGTTTCTAGTGGTGGTGCTCCAAATGCGGGTTGCGGAGAGTGGGATTATAGCTGTAACACGTACGTAACAGATTCGAGTAGAACGGATTCGTTAATGGCTACAGCACCCAATTATGTTATTTCGGGTTTTTCCGGATCAACCTACGATTATTCTATCAATCCAACCTTCACTTATTATCAAAGCAATCAAATTGGCACACAATATTCTGATACAACTGCCGAAGTTTTTGGCATTTTAGGAACAGGGGCAGTGACCAGTTCGTATCCTTTTGATATGTCAACAGGATTAGCTCGTACGCAATACTTATTCTCAGCAGCGGAATTAGCCGGCAGTGGATTAGCTGCAGGAGACTTAACGGGCTTGAAGCTTGATTTAAGTTCTCTAGGTTCAGCGGTTAATAATCTTCGAATAGGTTTAAAAGCATCCAACCGTACTAATTTACATCCGGATACGCTTGAGCTTGATGATTTCACCAATGTCTACTACTTGAATACTTCCTTTTCTAGTGTAGGCCAACACCAATTCAATTTTCACAGTCCTTTTTCTTGGGATGGAGTATCAAACATTATTGTAGAGCTAAGCCATGACCAGTCCTCAGGTTCTAGTTCGGTAGTAACAGCAGATAATTACGGTAGTTCTGGTGTAGGAATAGCAAATACGGGGCTAGATCACTGTTTAGAATTTAATGGTGGTCAATTAGTTCATATTGGTGCTCCAATGCCAACGGTAACAAACGAAATAACGATTTCATTTTGGTGTTTTGGTGACACAACGGTAATGCCTGCGAACTCTACGATAGTTGAAGGACGAGACGCGTCAAACAATAGACAGTTAAATGTCCATTTGCCCTGGAGCAACTCTAGGATATATTGGGATTGTGGTAATGATGGTACTGGTTACGATCGAATAGATAATGCGGCTAATGCTGCAGATTTTAAAGGGAAATGGAATCATTTTGCATTCACAAAAAATACCAGTACTGGAATTATGAGGATTTACCTGAATGGTGTTCAGTGGTTGTCGGGCTCTGGTAAAACCAAGGCAATAGATCTGCAAGAGCTAAATATTGGGGGTTCAATAACCAGCTCTAATCTAAAATATTTTGGTAAAATAGATGAATTTCGAATTTGGGACAAGGAATTGAGCGGGGTTGAGATCGCTTCTTGGATGCATAAAAGTGTTGATGGTACTCATCCAAGCTATTCAAATCTGGTTACTTACCATAAGTTTGATGACGGTGCAGGTAGCTCAACAACCGATGAAATAGGCTTGGCCAATGGTTCCTTTGTAAGCACTCCGTATTGGAGACTTAAAGGTGGGAAAGACTTATTTATGAATTTCACCTTGTTAAATGACAGACCACAAATGGATTTGATACAAGGTATATACACAAGTGTATTTGATACAACTGCAGTATTGGATTCATTGGAAAACATGCCGAATCAGGTTGACGAATATGCAGTTGTTGGCACGGATCTATCTTTTCTAAGTACCAATTATTATTGGTTGGCTGGACCTATGTCGATTTTTGATGAATCAGGAGTCCAAATTGGAACGTTAATGGCTCCGATAGACAATTCCTTGACGATTACTGACCTAAATTATTTTAATAAATACCCTATGAAATTTGAGATTATGTCATTGGTAACGCCGTACGGTATTGGCTTGGATTTAGGTTCTGAAGGAAAAACTTTCACTTTTGATGTGACTGATTTTACACCTATTTTGAGAGGGCCGAAGCATATGTCTATTGAAAGAGGAGGTCAAAATCAAGAAGAATTAGACATTAAATTTTTATACATTAAAGGAACACCTGCTAGAGATGTAATCGACATAAATCAAATTTGGCCAGTAAGGTCAAACGGATATGCCTCAATAATGGCAGATAATGTTTATGAACCGAGGATGGTGCCAACTAACGCTTCTGCAACAGATTTTGAGATTAGAACGGTCATTACTGGTCACGGCCAAGAAGGAGAGTTTATTCCCAGAAATCATTTTATCAATGCTGCAGGTGGACCTAACGAATTGTTTTGGGAAGTCTGGAAAGAATGTGCGGAAAACCCAATTATAGACCAAGGTGGTACCTGGATATATGATCGTGCAGGATGGTGTCCGGGTATGGCATCGGATATGCAGCGTACCGCTATTTCTCCCTTGGTGACTCCGGGAACGCCCATAGAGATTGATTATGGCGTAACTACCGCATCCGGAACGAGTAATTACATTGTCAACAATCAGTTGGTTTCTTATGGTGCACCTAATTTTTTGTTAGACGCATCAGTTATAGATGTGATTAGGCCATCTCAAAAAATTGAGCATGAAAAGTATAATCCTATTTGTTCACAACCGATTGTAGTGTTGCAAAATCGGGGTTCTGCAACGTTGACTTCAGTTAATATCAGTTATAATTTACAAGGTTCGGTTGCACAGACATACAGCTGGACTGGATCTTTGGATTTCTTGGAAACTGAAGAAGTCATGTTGCCGACATCAGCACCGGATTTCTGGGATACTTCTGGAGTACAAACTGTTTTTGAAGTGTCTGTTTCGAATCCAAATCTTTTTATGGATGAAAATCCAGATAATGACACCTATTTATCTGAGATTGAAACTTATCCAATTTATTCTGGCGCATTGGTTTTGCAATACCGCATGAATACCTATGCACACGAAAACTATTTTGAAATTTACGATGAAACTGGAAATGTTGTTTTTTCAAGAACAGGGTTAGCTCCAGGAACCTATTCTGATTCAATTTTTCTAAGTGCAGGATGCTACAAGATTCGATATTTAGATACGGTTAGCACAACCACACCCAATAGTGGTAATGATGGTATTTCTTGGTGGGCCAATCCAGATCAGGGTGTTGGCTATTTTCGAATAAGGGTAAACGGGGTAATTAAGTTAATCGCGAACCCAGATTTTGGTGGTTTCTTTGAGCATAGCTTTTATATTTCTTACGCTAATAGTGCAGAAGATGAAAAGCAGACACAAACACTTGCTGTCTATCCAAATCCTGCTTCGGATAAATTAAAAGTGAATTTTTATGGATTTAATGAGGACATGGTGCGTATAGAAGTCATCAATGAAACGGGAAAATTAGTCCTTACAGAGTCCTTCGCTAATGATAAATTTAATTTAAACAGGAAAGAATTAGCTATAGGTAAACTTGAATCAGGAATTTATTTTGCGAGAATAATTGATAAAGAAATGGTTAAAGTATCTAAATTTATCAAGTATTGATTCAGTTAGAATTTTGCTTATTTAAGCTAAACTTACGTTCGTAAGTTTGTCAGACAGGTACTTTGCGGTATAGCTCTTTTTACATTTTAAGAGGTCTTCAGGTTCTCCTTCAAATAATAGATATCCGCCATCTTCTCCGCCTTCAGGACCAAGGTCGATTACCCAATCGGCATTTTTAATGACTTCAACATTGTGTTCAATAACTACAATGGTGTGGCCGTTAGAAATTAATGCGGTAAAAGCGTGAAGCAGTTTAGAAATGTCGTGAAAGTGAAGCCCTGTGGTAGGTTCATCAAATATAAATAGTGTGTTATTTTGAGAGGCACCCTTACTTAAAAAAGAAGCCAATTTAACTCGTTGAGCTTCGCCTCCTGAAATAGTGCTGGAGGACTGTCCCAATTGCACATAACCTAATCCAATTTCGGCAAGAGGTATTATTTTTTCGACAATTCTTTTTTCCGAAGGTTTTGCTCCATCAATAAAAAAGTCTACCGCTTCTTGAATAGACATTTCTAAAATGTCAGCAATATTTTTTTCGCGGTACCTAACTTCAAGAATTTCATCTTTAAACCTTTTTCCATCGCAATTGTCACATTTCAATTTAACATCAGCCATGAATTGCATCTCAATGGTAACGTAGCCTTCTCCTTCACATTCTTCACATCGGCCTCCTTCAACATTGAATGAGAAATGTTTCGCTTTGTATCCACTTATTTTTGATAATTGTTGTTCTGCAAACAACCCTCTGATGTCATCGTAAGCTTTGACGTAGGTCACAGGGTTTGACCTAGATGATTTCCCGATCGGATTTTGGTCAATGTATTCGACATGCTGAATTTGATTTAAATCGCCTTCAATTCTGTCTAAATCTCCAGTCTTTTTGTTGTAGCTGCCTAACATTTTTGCTAAAGACGGATACAGAAGTTTTTTTACCAAAGATGATTTGCCACTTCCAGAAACTCCGGTTATACACGTTAGAATATTTAAAGGTATGCTGACATCAATCCCTTTAAGGTTGTTTTCTCTTGCCCCTTTAATTAGAATTGAATGGTTCCATTTTCTTCTGTTCAACGGAACGGGAATAATCATTTTTTTTGATAAATATTGAGCTGTTAAACTGTCGGTACCCGATAAGAGTTGGTTGTGCGTGCCTTGAAACACGACTTCCCCGCCAAAACTTCCTGCAAGAGGTCCCATATCTATTATTTCATCTGCGGCATCCATTACTTCTTCTTCGTGTTCCACTATAATGACCGTGTTTCCAAGGTCTCTCAACGACTTTAATACATCAATTAATTTACCTGTATCTCTGGGGTGAAGGCCTATACTTGGCTCATCAAGAATGTACATGGATCCTACTAAGGAGCTGCCTAATGACGTGGCTAAATTAATGCGTTGGGATTCGCCACCAGACAATGTATTTGAAAGTCGATTTAGCGATAGATAGTCCAATCCAACATTGATTAAGAAATTGAGTCTGTTTTTTATATCAATCAGAATTCTTTTAGCTATCGCATAGTCGTGGTCATTCAATTTAAGCGCTGTAAAGAATTTTTGAGCAGTTTTAATATTCATGCCGGTAATTTCTGAAATGGACTTTTCAGCAATTTTCACGTAATTGGTATCTTTTCGTAGTCGACTTCCTTTGCATTCAGTGCAAACGGTCTTACCTCTGTATCGACTTAACAGAACTCGGTATTGAATTTTATACGATTGGCTCTCAACATATTGAAAAAATGAGTGCAATCCGCTAAAGTATTTATTACCTGCCCATAAGACTTCAATTTGTTCTGAAGACAAATCGTAAAAAGGACGGTGGATAGGGAAGTCAAACTTATCAGCGTTCATAATGAGTTCTTTTTTCCATTCGCTCATTTTTTCTCCTCGCCAACAAACGATAGCGTCCTCATAAATAGAGAGGTTCTTGTTAGGGATTACGAGGTCCGAATCGATTCCTAATATTTTGCCGTATCCTTCACATTTTTGACATGCGCCTAGCGGATTATTGAAGCTGAAAAAATTAAGAGAAGGCTCATGAAATGTCATTCCATCTTTTTCAAACTTATTTGAAAATGTGGTTTTATCACAATCTGTATCAGAAAATTCAATTGTACATTCGCCACCCCCTTCATTAAATGCATTTTGAAGAGAGTCGGCAATTCGGGCATTGTTGCTATCCTTATTTTTTTCTACGACACACCTGTCAATGACTAAAAAGAGATCTCCTTTAAACGAATTATTGGTTTGTAATACTTTCTCAATTTTCTCAATTTTATTTCCTAATTTAATTCTGGTATATCCTTGATCCAGTAAAATCGATAGGTGTTTATCCATTAATCGATCTTTAGGGATGATGATTCGTGATAAGATTAAGAATTTTTTACTGTCCTCGAATGTGTTAATGTAATTAACCACATCAGTTACTGTATGCTTTTGTACTACTTCATTGGAGATAGGAGAAATGGTTTTGCCAATACGAGCAAAAAGCAGCTTTAAATAATCGTATATCTCTGTAGTTGTACCAACTGTTGATCTTGGGTTTCTGGTAATAACTTTTTGCTCAATAGCTATTGCTGGGGAAATTCCTTTTATACTGTCTACATTGGGCTTATCGAACCTACCCATGAATTGCCGAGCATAAGATGATAAGCTTTCTACGTATCTTCTTTGTCCTTCTGCGTAGAGTGTGTCGAAAGCAAGCGTAGATTTACCAGACCCAGATAGCCCCGTAATAACTACCATTTTATTTCGTGGGATCGCAACATCGATGTTTTTAAGGTTATGGACTTTTGCACCTTGTATAAGGATGTGAGTCTTGATACTTTCCTCTTTTTTGAGCCCGTTCGCCATCAATAAATTGCCGTTAGTTAAATTGCAGGCCGCAAAAATAATCAAATTATCATTGTTTATCGTGTAATTTGCTTACTTTAGTATTCTGTAAAATGATTGAGCTGAACAGTAACTTGTGATACCAGTCAATCGTTAAACACACAAATCTAAAAAATACGCGTATAGATAAAAGTCTACTCTTAAACTAAAAAACGATTGTTTAACATGCTGTTTGCGCAGCTAAAAAGAGTAGAACTATGAATACGAATATTCAAGAGAAAGATCTTATCCAAAGTTATTTAAGTGGTAATGAAGAATCTTTCGAAATCCTATTGAAAAGGCACCAAGATCGAGTTTATAATTATATTTTCATGATGGTCAAAGATGCTGATTTGTCCAATGATGTTTTTCAAGACACTTTTGTGAAAGTAATTAACACCTTAAAAAAAGGGAAATACAATGACGAGGGGAAGTTTCTTCCTTGGGTCATGAGAATTGCCCATAATCTAGTGATTGATCATTTTAGGAAGTCATCTAAAATGCCTATGGTTGGTAAAAGGAAAAAACACGGTGACGATAATGATGATTTTGACATCTTTCAAGTAATTAAATTAGTTGATCTGAATGTAGAGGATGTAATTGTTGAAGAACAGATTCATGCTGATGTCAGGAGATTAGTTGAGTTGCTTCCAGATGAACAGAAAGAAGTGGTTAAGATGCGTCATTTTATGGGGATGAGCTTTAAAGATATTGCTGAATCTTCAGGAGTAAGTATCAATACTGCTCTAGGGAGAATGCGATATGCGCTGATTAATCTTAGGAAATTGATAAAAGAAAACGATATCATGTTGACGTCGTATTAATTTTAATGATTGGGCAATAATAGTTTTTAGTAGTCGTTTTAACAGAAATGACATCTAAATTAAACAATATTAAAGCCTATGAAGAAAGCTTCTACTCTCAAAAAAGAATTGACCAATATTTTAAAACAAGAAGAGGAACTTAGGAAATCGTTGCGCCTGGAAATTAAAAAGAATAAAGGACTGAGGCCTGCTATTGTTGCCTCTGTACTGAGCTATTCTAGTTCTTTAAAAATAATTGAGTCAGAAATAATTGGCCAACATGAGTTGGTGTTAAACTAAAAAAAAAGTCGCATGAATTGCGACTTTTTTTTTTGACTTTTTCACCTCTCTGAAAGAAAAATAATTGTGTGTGTGCGTCGTGTTTTACCCTCCGCACATTAGGCACCCTTCGTCGTCAAAATCGTCTAGGTTGGGATTTTGTTCAATTTCTGGTTTTAGTTCTTTCTTAAAATCATAAATGGCTTGTTGAATTTCGCCGTCCTGCAATAAGTTTCCAGTTAGTTGATTCTTTAATTCTGTAATTTTTTGTCGTATTTGATCTTCGCTCATTGTTTGAAGTTTTTCTCGATCACAAATTGAAAAACTTACAAGAGATATCAAAAAATAGTTATCCATATTAACTCCATCAATGATAATCAGATTTCACATATTTTGCAGAAAATAAGGTATTTAGCTAGTGATGCTTGTTGTTAGTTATTAAAGTTTTGTTAAGTAAGGTATTGCAAAATCAATATTGCAGCAGCAACTAGTGCTAGTCCTATGGTAATTGCTAAAGCAATTTTAATCCAGCTTTTTGGTCTTTCGCCTTGGACTTCACCAGTTTGTGCATTGACTAGGAATTGAAAAACTTCACCTTTGAAATGGTAGGCACAAACATAAAGTGGTAATAAAAGGTGTTTGTAGGTGATGTTGGAATAGTCTGTGTTCATTGTCTGAATTCGCTGGGCATCTCCTCCAATGTCATTGTTGATTTTATTTTTAATTGTAGGCTTGCCAATTTCTTTCGCAGTTTCAAAACCTTCTTCTAATTCAATTTTGTATCGCTCTACTGTGAATCCACTGAGGTAGTTTTTGTCGTAAGGGGTGAGTTTTGAAAGATCCCACGGCTCAAGTTTGTGTACATATTTGGCGGGTAACGAAGTAGAACCGATTACAAGTAAATCATTGTGAAAGCCGGTAACATTTCCAGCCGCTGAAGACCATTTTGTTTTCTGAACTTGCCTTGTAGTGGTCTTGTCTCCAATTTTGACTGTTTTTGTTACGTAATAGTGGTCTCCTCGCAGCCCTGTATATTGACAATCGTAATTTGCATCATAGGTCCAATACGGAATATATATTCCTTTAAATTTTTCAAAATTAAGACTGGCTTTTTTTAAATCGTTTGGTGTGAACCATGATTTCTGAATCCAATTTTTAAAATTTAATTGCGCTTGTTTTTTATCTATTTGAAAAGGAATCAAGGACTTTGGTAGTATGCCATTTGTCTCATAGGCTTCTGTAGTGATAAAAGGTGCTGCGCAATATGGGCAGTTAGCGGCAGTTACCTGAGTATCAATAGAAGAAGAAGCACCGCAAGCATTACAGTCAACAAACTTTTCTAAAAGCGGCTCTTGATTATCTAAATTTGATAGGCCTTCGTGAAAATCTTGTTCTTCAACGGCTTGATTGGTCTCAGCGATTTCATTTTTTGCCCCACAATATTGACATGTAATATTTTTAGTTCCTGGTTTGTACGTGCAGTCTGCACCACAGTCGGAGCAGATGAACGCAACACTACTTACTTCGTTGATTTCTTCCATGTTTATTGAGGTGGTAATGGCGGTGGTACGCTTCCAAATGCACTTTTAAGTTCGGCAATGCTTTCTGCGCTTGACCATGCGGCCATACCTTCTCTCCATACTAGCGTTTCTTTCGTTAATTGATTAGAAGAAATCATTTCTTTAATGGTGTTCATGTCGAAGGGGCCTGCTTGCGTTCCGTTAATTACTGCATGGAATGAAAGTATGGGCGGTATAGGTGGGGGCGCTTTTTGCTGATTAGCTCCTGAAGTATTGCTTGGGTTAGGGGAGAGTTGTTGACCCATTTGATTGGCCATCGCGAAACCCATTCCCATTCCCATTCCGCCTCCTGCCATTCCTTCGTTTTCTGCCGCTTTCTCAATGGCTTTAGCTGTTTTAAGTTTGGCAAGCTTGTCAAGGTCAACTTGTGACGTGAGTCTGCTGAGTTCGAAAATTTCTTTTTTAATTTCATCAGGCATTGAAATATTTTCAACTAGAAATGTGGATAATTCTAGTCCGTATTTTTCAAAATCTAATGTCATTCGACCGTGTACGTCACTTGAAATTTCATTTAAGTTGGAAGCGTATTTTTCAACAGGTAACTCTGTTTCGGCTATTGCATCGGAACACCTAGTTACTACTAGAGATCTTAGCTGACCCGTTATTTCATCTGCGGTAAAATTTCCATCTGTACCAACAATCTCCTGAATAAATTTGGGGGCATCACTTACTTTTATGGCATACGTTCCAAAGGCTCGAATTTCAAACATGCCAAATCTAGGATCAGATAGTGAAATTGGGCTTTTCGTGCCCCATTTCTGATCGGTCATTTGCGTGGTATTTACAAATAGAATTTCTGCTTTAAAAGGAGAGTCAAACCCATATTTCCACCCCTTTAAGGTAGATAGAATTGGCATATTAGCTGTTTCTAATCGATGCATCCCAGGTAGATAGACATCAGCAATTTGACCTTCATTTATGAAAACTGCAACTTGACCAGGCCTAACGGTTAATTGTGCCCCGTTTTTTATTTCATTTTGATATCGGTCAAAACGATGAACAAGCGTATCGTTCGAGTCGTCTAAAAACTCTATGATATCTATTAACTCGTTCCGCAGTTTATTCCATAGTCCCATTTCGATTCATTTTTACAGACGTTAATTAATTCAGCGTCTCTTGGTTTCTGAATTGAAAATAGTAAAAAATGAAATGCGAAATGGCTTGATGGGTAAACTGTTCGGTTCTACACTGTCCATTTTATGAAAAATTAACACAGGTCAAACGAAGTTTTAATCTTCTTGGGCGGGTGTTTGTGTCGATTTTGCTATTGATTATTCAAAAGCTAATCCATTTATGATAGTATTTTGATCCTTGATGATTTCTTTTTCTTGCTGAGTTTTAGTTTTTAATTTAATTAGCTCGTGCAAATTAGCGTGAAATTCATCCATACATTTTTCGTGAAATTTAGGATACAGGTGCTTGTCTCTGAATTTGCTGTCACTTTTAAAGTTTGAGTAATGAATAATGAATGTTTTATTGCCTTCTTTTTTAAAAACAATGCGTTGACGTCCGTGAGATTTATTGTCCTTTCCGTAAGTGAATTCAATGATTTTTTCAGCTTCGTTGATCTCTGTAATCTGAAAAGCAACTCCAACATTTAAGAGCTTTACTATTTTGAGGTTAAGCTCGTATACCATTCCAAGCTCGATGCAAGGTAGTTCAGTTGATGTAGAATCAAACAATAGGTTTCTGGATTTCGAATAGGATTGTTTAAATGTGTTGAGTGGGCCTTTCCATGCTTCATTGGGTTTAACGTTGATGTAAGCGTTCCAAACGGTTTCAACACCCATCTCGATTACGTACGATTTCTGATGATAGCTGAATGAGCTTAAGTCATCTCCTTTTTTAATGCTGGGCGTGAATTTTTGTAATCGTTTTATTTTTCTTTTGCGGTCAGATGAGCTTTTTTTAGTAGCAGTTTTTGTATTCTCTTCTTCACCTCCATTAGCTGCAATAATACACGTTGAAGATGTGATAGAAAAAAGAAGTAATAGGATTCTGATTGATGTGTTGAGAGCTTTCATCTTTTCGATTTGTTGATTGATACAAACCTAGCTTGGTAGCTCAAGTTATGAAAGTGTAAAAATAAATTATGCGTACTTTATTATGTGTTAATTTATTTTATATAGAACACAATAAATGATTATTTATTAGTATTATGCGTACTTGTAATTTAGTGTGTGTAGTCGAAAAGTGCCAAAAAAATAGGAAGCGGAAGTTATAAGCTCATACAAAACTCTTCTAGATCTTTCTGCTTGTGAATGACACCTAGTTCTTTCAATGTTTTTTGAACTTCCTGAATGATCTCGGGATGAATTTCATTCGTACTTTCCCATTCAGTTACTTTCATCCATGCGTCGGCATCTTTTTTTTCAATACCATATCGATTTGATATGAGCTGAACGGCGTCTGGTTGATTCATGAACTCACATGATCTTCGTTT
>JABJPZ010000274.1 GCA_018663635.1 Crocinitomicaceae bacterium | reverse complement strand
GCTACATGTACCTACATTAACCATAGGAGGCAAATACGACACCATGGATCCCGAAGCCATGAAACTTATGTCCGAAGAAGTAGGAAATGGAACCTACCTATATTGTCCCCAAGGAAGTCACATGTCTATGTACGACGATCAAAAGGTTTACTTCGACGGGCTCATTCAGTTTGTCAAAGGCATCGATTAATAAAAACCTTAATCATGAAAATTATTGAAACTTAGGTAACTGTAATTCTGTGAGCTTTTTAAATTTCAAGTAAAATTAGAAATCTGAGCATACTGTTTTAGAAAAATATCTATAAAAACAACCCACATGGCTAAAATATTTTTGGATTTTCGAACTTATGCTTAAATTTATTTACATTTTAAGGCTATTTTTTAATCTTTATAAACATCTAGTAATACGATATGAATACTACTAGATTAGTAAAAATGTTAAATCTGATTGTATGAGTCTGTATGAGCTAACCTATTGTTCAATTGCTTCCAATAATTTAAAACAAAAAGATATTCTTAAAATATTGGCCAAATCAAAAGAGCACAATAAAAAAAACAATATCACTGGTTGTCTCCTCTACCACAACCATGAGTTTCTTCAAATTATAGAGGGTGAAGAGGATCATATCCTGAAAGTTTTTGAAAAAATTCAACAAGATAAAAGACATGATCAAATTATCTTATTGGAGCAGGGTAAAAAAACCAATAGATTAT
Source organism: Crocinitomicaceae bacterium (assembly GCA_018663635.1). Lineage (GTDB taxonomy): Bacteria > Bacteroidota > Bacteroidia > Flavobacteriales_D > Parvicellaceae > UBA10066. The sequence continues at coordinate 10,351 of JABJPZ010000274.1, read as the reverse complement.
TTGAAAATTGGAACATGACTTATTATGATTTAAACAGTAAAGAGCATGAAGACGTTAACAAGCAACTATTTATTGATAACCTTATCAATTTTTCTCAATTGTCACTCAAGAATTCCAACGGAGTAAATTTATTTTGGCGACTAGCTAGGCAATTACTATTGACCTAATTTTTAGAATCAAATAAAATTAATTCGATAACTGTATGTTTTCGTCGATAAAAAAATATTTTTAATCGAGGGAAAAAGAGCTCTTATCTAAAAGAGATTGAAATCAATAATTTATTAATCCTTCAAGACAACTGTTTAGCCTCGTATGGTTGTCTACACAGTATATATTCCCGCGGGAGAACAACATAAAATAAGCACCACATTATTTTCAAAGTTCTACCGGTTAATTACTATTTAATTATTAAAATGTTAAAGAAATTTATTTTTGCTGTGGTTCTTATGGTTTTGTGTGGTAAATCTGTCTTTTGTCAAAATGACAGTACAGAATGGATTCCACCTACTAAGCCAATTAAATCAAATAGATTAAAGGCTGCTCCTGTTAATGATGATTGTAGTAGTGCTACCACATTAATTATCGACGCTGGTCTAGACCTTACTGGAACAACTTTTGACGCGACACTCCAAGGTGGTGAATGTTACACCAATTACGGTGGTGGAGCGTCTGAACATACCGTTTGGTATCGATTCAATGCGAATAACGATTCATTGGTATTTGCATTCAACAAAACCAATTATACCAACTGTGTAAGTCCTCATGCTAGAATATACGGACCTGTAGCTGTGGCAGGCGGTTGTTTGCCAGCTTGTGGAACAGAAATTTACTCTGTATTGCATAATGGGGACCCAGGAACACATACTCTTCTAACTAGTCTAAATGTCGGAATGGACTATTTAGTGCAAGTGCAGGATTTAGATTGTGGTGGCCCGAATGATGGTCATGTAGAATTTGCAATTGGAATATTTAGCCCACCCAAAAATAATATTGCCTCAGGCGCTGATGGAATAGATCAATGCGGAGTGGTCTACAATGGAACCAACACTGGTTATTCTCAAGAAGATATAATTCCTGGAGAAGATAATCTAGATAATAACGCATCAACAACATGTCCTTCATGTGTTACTGCTGGAGATGATGTGCCTTACGTTGTAAACAATAGTTCTTGGTTTACATTTTGTGCTACAGACGCCGGAACTTGGAATGTAGATTTTGCCGATATTGCTAATTGCGTGAATCCAAGTACATCAGATGGTTTACAAATGACCATTTTCAGGGGAACTGCCTCAGACCTAACAGTAATTGAACATGCCCCTTCTCCTTCAGAACCTGGAACCAGTTGGACCTCTGCAGATTTTTCCGTTAGTGCAGGTGAATGTATATTCATGGTGGTAGATGGTTTTGCAGGCGATCAATGCGACTATAGCTATACTTTGAATAATGTGACAGGCGGATGCAATCTGGTTTCTCTTCCTATAAATCTTCTTGAATATAAAGCGGAAATAACCGAGCAGAATTCAGTAAGACTTCTATGGTCCACTTTAACTGAAGAAAACAACAGCCATTTCACAATTGAAAAATCTATAGATGGAGAACGGTTTAATTTTTTAACTAAAGTAAATGGAGCTGGAAATTCTAACGAGCTAAATCAATATAATACCATAGATAATAATCCATACGAGGGAACTTCATATTATCGATTGTCACAAACGGATTTTAACGGAAAATCAATGTCTCACGGAATTGTTGCAATCAATAACAACCAAACAATAAGTAATCTCATCGTTGTACCAAACCCAACCGTGGGAAATGCCAACATCTTGTACCAGTCAGGCAATAGCGGTCTGTACAACGTATCTATATATGATTTAGCGGGTAGAAAATTATCTTCAAAATTCGTTAATGTTCAAAAAGGCTCTAATCAAACCCCTATTGACACGTTCCATTTACCTTCAGGTATGTATTTTACTGTGATCAGCAATGAAGGTGCGCAACAGAATGCTCGTTTTGTGAAAGAGTAAGCCAACCTAATTTAAGATAATTCGTGCGCGCTGGGTAAGTCCATTCTTGTATTCTATTACTAAAATGTAGTATCCCTCCGGGGTAGCCGAATAATTTAATTGCACATCTTTTCCCTGACAATTTATTCGTGATACTCTTTTACCTTGAAGATCTACCAAACTCACCCATTCCATTAATTTCTCCGATTGAATATTTACAAAACCTGAACTTGGATTTGGATAAAGGACCAGTTTGTGTTCTATTGATTCATCTGGAACTGAAACTAAAGCACAGCTACTTAAAAAGTCATTGGCCCAATAAAACGCTCCGATTAAAGCGTCAAGTGCACAGTCACTGTGGTTACTTGGTCCCATGTTTGCGGATGAAACATTTGGAGCTCCATTGCTATTCATGTAAGTATCAGCTTCAATTGCATTTGTGTAGTGTACTTGTTCATCCAATGTACAGTAATACATTCTAACAGGACGTTGCGGAATCCAATTGTAATTGTCGTTATCACGTAATGCAACCCACAGAGGGTGCATTGTATCTGCATTGAAATTTTGTAGGACGGTGTCTTCTATCAGGTCTTCAAGCTGCATGGGCAACAAAGGATTTAAATCTCCCATTGAATAAGAATAATTATTTCCATCAAAATAAGGAGGAACAATGGTATCGTACGGGAATTTTAAAATATCGGCATAAGTCGTATACAAATTGCCATAAACTAATTGGTAGCTCGCTAATAAATAAACGATATAGCCTGGGTTAGTGTAGGGGTCATTAGATAATAGTAGTTCACTTTGACTACCAGACATATCATAAGGTCCGCTTGCCGGAGCCGAGGCAACGATATTAAATTCTGATAACAAACCGTTTTCTTCCACATATTTGTGTGTTGCCATAGCCGCATGACCACCTTGAGAATATCCTGTAATAAATACCTCACCGTTATCTGAAATACTCATGGAATCTAGCAAATACTCTCTAACTGCTCTTAACATATCAAGCGATGTTATAGCCTCTGAGCCCCCATGAACATATGGATGCAATCCTGGGCTATCTCCCATACCCAGATAATCGGGACAGCACATAATGAATCCTTTAGATCCAAACAGCTTACCTACGATTGATTCGTAGTTGTTTCGCGAAGGAACATCATCTTTATTTAACGTAGTTCCGTGGCAATATAGACCCAATGCAAAACTATCACATGAAGCATTATTCGGAATAGCAAATCCGCCCGAAGCAATAGTTGGCAGGCCCGCAGTATTGGTCGTATTGTAAACTACTTTGTAATAATCAACATCATAAGTAGGCGTAATTCCAGGAATGATATTTAAAGAGCTGGCAGAAGTGCTACCAAGAAAATCAGCAGACACAAAATATTGCGCACGACATAACGTCAGATAGCACAAAAGTGAAAAAAGAAAAAGAAGTTTCATTGCATGTAGTTAATGTAGTTTGGTGTGTAATTTACTAATTTTCTGAATAGAATTTTTTCTTATTACAGTAGCCATTTCTAAATTTTGACAAATGAACTTAATCTTTTATCAGAAAAAAATAAATCGGTTACTTCACCATCATCAGTAAGCTTTTGGTAATCCATTAAAAAAGTATGTTCACATGGCAGAAAATAGATTTCATGTAAAAAATGACTCAATAGAATAAAAATTGCCGTATATAACTATCTTTGTATGGAGTCAAAAAATATACCATCAAATGAAAAATCTTGCACCAATTCTTGCCATCCTTTTTCTTTTTAATAGTCATTCCTTTTATGCCCAAGTAACCATTGAAGGCACCTACCTTCCTGTAGTAAATACCAGAATTCAGCAGGTTTGGGATACAAGTGCTACATTGATGCCTGTTCCGACAACTGGACCAAATCAGTTGTGGGATTATTCAATGGCATTTGATCCATCATTAACTTTAGTTAATTTAGACACATTTGATCTTGCCGTAAAAACGCCTAGTACAACTCCTTATTTTAGTGACTTTCCCGATGCTACCCATGCCTCTTTTTTAAGATCTCCTTTTGGATTAGCAGATTCACTTTGGCTTTATTTTATTGTTGATACTTTGGGTGTACACAATATGGGCTACTACTCTACTTCGGCAGATGCTCAAGGATTAATAACCGCAGACCCGATGGAGTTTGTAATGCCAGATGAATTAAATTATTTAGACACTATCTATGATACAAGTCGATACGAAGGATACATTAACTATATGGGATTCGATGCGAAAATTGTTAGGGTTAATTTAAAAACAATGATTGCGGATGGTTATGGCACACTTATTACTCCAGATGCAACTTATGGCGACGTTATGCTAGGAAAAGAAGTTATTTATGAAATAGACTCTTTGTGGGTAGACTTAACAGGAGGCGGCATTTATTCACTAATCCAAGCGGACACCACAGATTGGCATCGATTTCATTTCTTAAGAAACAATACATTCGCAAGCACGCATTTAATGCAAATTAATACGAATATGGCAGAAACCGACGTGAAATACGGATGGTATACGCTACCCGTAGATTTCGGTTCAATTAACGGAACAGTTTATGCTACTACGGGAGTACCGGTTACCAATGGAGAAATGTATTTATATAGAGAGCACTCCAATCATACCAAAAATGATATACTTTCGATGACCACTATTAATTTTGATGGCACCTACACATTCGACTCCATACCTTACGGTGAATATAGGATTTCAGCAAGACCTGATCTGGGCATTTATAATCATGCCTTTACCACCTATTATGGCGACACAACAGACTGGATTAATTGCCAAACAGTTATTACCTCAAATGACACGACTGGGATTGATATCCACATAGTAATCGGGGCACCACAATCAACTTCAGTTAGCATCCAAGGAAATGTTTCTTATAATAGTTTATTGAAAAATAACGATCCGATACCTGGGATAGATATTATTGTCGAGAAAGATCCAGAAGATAATCCAATTTCAGAATCAACCACTGATTCATTTGGCAACTTCACTTTTCCATTTTTGGATGACGGCGATTATACGATATGGGTAGATATTCCGGGACTCAACATGGTAGGAAGTTATAGTATAACAGTAGCAGGCGGACTAGTGATTTCCAACCTTGATTTCCAAGTAGGCTCAGATTCCATTTACCCTCTTAATTTAATAAATACCATTAAACCAATTCAATCACACCAAGGAAATGTTCAGGTATATCCGAATCCATTTTCAGAGGCAGCAACGGTTAGTATTAATCTTAAACAGAGATCTAAAATTGTTATAGAAGTTATTGACGTATCAGGCAAAATTGTGTCTTCAATTGCTGAAAATGAAATAGGAATTGGAAGACAAACCTACTCCATTGATGATTTGACTAGCTCTGGTTTATACTTTATTAAGATATCAATAAATGAGCACATGGAAGTGCTTCGAATAATCAAAAATTAAAGATAAATCACCTTTATTAAAAAAGATTTCGTCTAACCCTTTTTCTATCTTTGCACACGAATGTGTGCTAGACTTAATAATATCTTAATTGTTGCAGCGCTGCTACTATTAACGGTTTCAAAAGCGTATTCACAACGTTATAATTTCCAGAATTACACTACTGAAAACGGACTTGCCAACACTGCAGTATTGGCCATAACCCAATTGAAGAACGGCGAAATTTGGTTGGGCACTAATGACGGCGGGATTAATATTTATAATGGTTCAGAGTTTAAAGAACTGAATAAGTCTAATGGATTAGCTGACAATGTTGTTTATGACCTCTTCATCGATTCGACAGACGCCATATATATTTCTACAAATAACGGTATCAGTCTTTACAAAAAAGGCAAGCTAGATTCTATACCTAACGGAGATACACTTGTTCACCCTAGGGTGTTTCATATGTTTCAAGACTCTAAAGGAAATCACTGGGTTGCAACGGCTGGTGGTCTTGCGCAGATAAGAAACGGTGAAATCTATCACTACCCGACTCAAAGTGAGCAATTGAACAATGCCTCATGCATAAACATAACGGAAGATAGCGAGAACAACATTTGGATATCAACTCTTGGAAGTGATGTATTCAAATTGGCACCTAATGGTACAGTAACTTCATACGCCTATGGAAATGAAACCAGATATACCTTTTCTACCTTCCATCCTGAGAAAGGAACAGTATGGTTCATGTCATACAAAGGCCTTTTCGTTCTTAAAGATGAAACCCTAACATTTAGGAAGTTTGATTCTTTTAAGGCCTACCCCTCAACCTATTTTCGTGCGTGCATTAAAGACAAGAAAGAGACCATTTGGTTGGGCACTAATCACGGTCTTCTCAGAATTGCCAATGGCCAAGAAAAACTCTTCACAGAACAGAACGGATTGACAAACAATGACGTCTGGAAGATTTTTGAAGACAGGGAAGAAAACATTTGGATTACAACCAAACATAATGGGGTTTCAAAGTTCGATTCAGAACTTTTTGAATTAACAAATGCGGATTTCGGATTGCCCCACAATAATGTTCAATCGGTTTTCGTTGATTCGAAAGGCAACAATTGGGCAGGTACTAAAAATGGGATTTATTGCGCTAACCATGACACTTCATTTGTACTAGCCCGTGACCCAAACAGCCGACGTGCCAATAACATTCATGACATCAAGGAAGACAGTAAGGGGAACATGTACTTCATGTCTCAATCAGGTCTTCTCCGCTACTACAATGGCGAGTTAAAACGCTATAACATAAGATCCAATGATTCCATCTTCAAAGGATACTGTGTGCTCATTGATAATGACGAGCCTTTAGTGGGCGGAATCCTTGGTCTGGGCAGAGTGAAAAATGATGTGATAGAGCTTGTAAATAACGAATTTCAATTTCCGAACACACCGGTTCACGTAATCTTCAAAGACAATGATGGCGCTTATTGGTTCGGAACCGATGAGGGCCTATTAAAGTTTGAGAATAATGTACTCACCCACATCGGAAAAGAATACGGCGTATCAGACAATAAAGTAAGGACCATCATTAAAGACAGCTCCGGCAATTTATGGATTGGTTCAAGTGACGGTATACATATCTATAGCGATGGTAAGTTCATGCATCTAACTGAGGAAGACGGACTCACTTCAAACACGATCTATTCGATGGTGTTTGACCCACAAGGGGCTTTATGGGTCGGATATCAAAATGGGATCGATAAATTGAATATCATTGATTTTTCGATCGATTCTGTGCGCTATTATAGTGCAGGCCGTGGTTTCATGGCCAACACTTGTAACAACAATGCAATTGCCATTTCTAAAAACGGAAAAGTACTCATAGGTACGGACCACGGAATCCTACAGTACAACGAAGAATTTGATCACATCAATGAGTTTGAGACAATTACCGAGATTACCGATATCAAACTGTTCTCACAACCTACGGATTGGTCGCAATATTGTGATTCTATAGACAAGAAAGGATTCCCAGTCAATCCCGTTCTCAGTTTTCGGGAGAACTATTTCACATTCGATTTTATTGGGATCAGCCATAAGAACCCTGCAGCTGTCAAGTACAAATACCGACTTGAAGGGTTTGACCAAAATTGGATAGAAGGTATACGCAAAAGAAATGCTGTATATTCTAATCTTCCCTTCGGCTCATATAATTTTCAGGTTGCTTCTTCTAATGATGAAGGAATATGGAATAAAAGTCCGGTTGAATTTTCTTTTACCATTACTCCCCCGTTCTGGAGAACCTGGTGGTTTTATACGCTTTGTGCTCTTGCTATACTTTTCGTAATTGTTTCTTATTATCAAATAAGAATTTCAAACATAAAAATCAAACGCCGCAACGAGAAAATTAACCAACAAAATGAAATTATTGAAGAAAAAAATCAAGAAATTGTAGATAGTATTACTTATGCCAAAAGGATTCAAGACGCTATTTTGCCTTCTTCGATGATTAGTAAAGAATTACCCAATTGTTTTGTTCATTATCAGCCAAAAGACATCGTTTCTGGAGATTTTTATTGGATGAAGACGATAGGTGAAAAACTTTTAATTGCAGCGGTTGATTGCACGGGACATGGTGTACCGGGTGGTTTTGTCAGTATGGTTGGATATAGTGGTTTGAATCGAGCAGTAAGTGAGTACCAATTAACGGAACCTGCAGACATTCTTGAAAAACTATCTGAATTGGTAACAGAGTCATTTGATGACGGATCGAATACTGGAATTAAAGATGGAATGGACGCAGCCATCTGCTATTTAGATCAAACTAATTTAAAACTTCATTTCTCAGGCGCAAACAACCCACTCTATATAATCAGACACAATAACAAACCACTGAAATCACCGAGTGGTGAATTAATTGAAGTCAAATCATTAGAAGCATTAAACGAAATCAAAGGTACCCGGAGACCTGTTGGATCCTCTGACTACAAGCAACCTTTCGTTAACAAAGAAATACAGCTAGAGAAAGACGACATCATATATCTCTTCTCGGACGGGTATCCAGATCAATTCGGCGGACCAAGAGGTAAAAAATTAATGTACAAACCTTTTAAACGTATTCTTTTAGAGAATTCGAGATTGCCGATGCACGAACAAAAAGAAAAATTGGAACTAGAATTTAATAGTTGGAGTACAGGTTATGCTCAAATTGATGACATCTGTATCATTGGAATTAAGGTCTAAAAACAAGATTTCTAGAGCCATCTAAAAAGCTCGTCGAACATTCCCTTCCCCCATTTAGAATTGGAAAACTTCTCTTCTATTTCCTTTTCCAACATGGTCATCGTATAAATCGTATTTTTTCCAAGGTCGTAATTCAAATCTTGTGTAGTTGGAGTCATTTCTTCTATCTCTTTAGCAAAATAAATAATCCCTCCATCCTCTGTTGCCAAACCCAGTATGGTACCCGGAAGACCATTAAATCCTTCTGGGCCTGTTGAAGTTTCTAATTCAACGGCAAACCAAGCATAAATTCGAGTAGAATCATTTTTTTCATAAACCGCTTTTCTACAATGATATTTGTCTATGTATCGCTTACTCTCAGTCACTTTCCATTCACGATTAGAAATTGAATCTGCAACATATATCTGTTGCCCGTACATCGCTAAAATGGTCATTTTCTCATCTGTTAATGTATTTTGATAAACACTATTTTGCGCAGTAACCCATGACATTTGATCGGGATCATCAGATTCTATAGGCCGAAATACAGAGGCTGTATCATTAAATATCAACTCAAATTGATCTATTTTAAAATTTGATTTCGCTGTCACCCAGTCGAGCATACGCTTATTTTTAGCATATTTTTTTTTCAAATTTGTCTTTCGTTCAAATACTACTCTGCCCTCAGTAATCTGACTAAAAGTTGAGTAATTGCACACAAAAACGAGCAATATAACACACGCTATATTTCTAATGCCAACCTTTAAAATCATCTTCTTTTGTTTTATTGTTATTAAATCTCAAGGTCAGCTTAAGAAGTAAATACCTCGAAATAATCGTTGTCTTGTAATCTGTGATTGAATTTGCGCTTACTTGCCTTGCTGCTTGAATATTTTGATTTAATAAATCATTACCCATAATAGACAATTGCAAATTCTGAGTTTTTAAAAACGACTTGCTCAGCTCTGCATTCCATACCAAATATTGTAGATCATAAAAACCATCTCCTGGTTGGTTATTAATTGTATATGTGATATCCGTTCCTATTTTAAATCCATGTTTCAATGTCAAATCAAACTCTGCACGATACCGTTGGGTAGTAAAAGGAGTATTGGAGGCGATATTGACAGAACTAACCGGATTATTATAAGACCAATTTCCACCTAACTGAATTTCTAGAGAATCCCATTCAAACTCTAAATTAAGTCCACCCCCAGCAATCAAGTTTTTGGTCTCATTTTTAGCTTGATTTACGTAATTGTAATACTTATTATACTGCGCATTGATCATTGGCCGTATCTCAATAATTCTTTTGTAAATAGGGAAACCTGCGCCACCGTTTAAAGAAGTATACATGTTACCATCTACATTCACTGTCTTCGAGTAAGATCTTCCGATTTCATCATAGCTGGTGGAATCTGCAAAACCATTATTAATCCAGTTTAAATTGGAAGAAATCCAAACGTGCTTTCCAGACATCGCTTGCCAAGAACTCATCCTAACATTAGCCGAATGCATGTAATTCGGAACTAGATTTGGATTCCCAATCCGAATGTTATTAGGGTTCGTATTGTCTGGAACAGGCATCAAATTGTTTATCGTAGGTTGCTGCGACCTTGTTTCGTATTTAGCAACAAACCGTTTGCTCATACTAGGTTTGTACCGGTACATTGCCCTAGGCAGCACATTAATAATG
>JABJPZ010000273.1 GCA_018663635.1 Crocinitomicaceae bacterium | reverse complement strand
GTCTAATTTTAGTTTTACATGGTCAGTAAAACGCAGAGCCCAAAAGTAAACTATCGTTTTTGTTTTCTGAAAACATAGTGTGTAATCAGTAGGCTATTTCCTTTAATAGAATAGGTCTGATCTAAAACAAATCCAATGTTTTCTAATTGATTGAGGTATTGTACTACCTGATTGTAACCACTAAAACCTTTCGACAGAAGTTCGTTATCTTTGTTTTCCCCAGTAAAAACAGCAATTCTTGATAGGTTCGCGGCTTCATTGCCTTCTATGGTTTGAAATTCATCTTCGAGTTGCATACGAACTTCCATGATAACGTACTCGCCTTTTTTACAATTAGATGTAGCATCGATTAGCGTACCTTGTTGACCAAATCCTGCTGTTGTAAATACGATACTGCAAAAAATCAGAATAAATCTCATCAGTTCTTCCATTTAATATTGCACCCCATGCTTGGCTTTTGTTCAAAGTTTAACTCTTTTTTTTGCAACACATAATCCAGTGCTTTCCTTAAATCTTTGCCATTATTTAGCGAATCATTACCTGGCCTGGAATCATCCATCTGACCTCTATAGACACAATTGTTTTGATGATTAAAAACATTAAATTCAGGGGTGCATACTGCGTTGTACGCTAAGGCTGTAGCTTGGGTTTCATCAAATAAATATGGAAATGGGAATTGTTGTTCGATGGCCATTTCTTTCATTTTCTGTGGACTATCGTCAGGATAATTATCGATGTCATTAGAGCTGATCGCAACGAATGAAATGTTCTTGTGCTTGTAATCGTTGGCTATAGCAATAATCTCATCAATTACATGAATTACAAATGGACAGTGGTTACAAATAAACATGATTACGGTTCCATTAATTCCCCTTAATTCGGTTAACGTATTTTGACTTCCTGTTACTACATTAATTAAACTGAAACTAGGTGCTGTGAAGCCCAGAGGAATACTTTTAGTCAATGTTCTCGCCATGGCATATTTTTGCACTAATGTAAGAAATCGATTACTGTATTGAGATGTATTCTGAATAAAGGATACATTTGAATCATGAAATTTTTGCTTATTATTTTTTCTTTTATCCTCTTTCAAGTGGCTCCAGTAATTGCACAATTAGAGGATTCTATTCAGTTACGGTGTATTTATAATGAAGTTTTAGAGCGCGGAGAGTGTTATGAAAATTTAAGAGTGCTTTGCAAAGAAGTGGGAAATAGGCTTAGTGGCTCTGAAAATGCTGAGAAAGCTGTAGTATGGGGGGAGGCTTTGATGAAAAGATATGGCTTCGATCGAGTTTATTTACAAGAAATTATGGTTCCTAAATGGGTGAGGGGTTCTATTGAAAAGTTGATGTATAAAGATTCAATGAAGAATTTTGAGCCTGCCATTTTGGCCTTAGGGGGCTCTGTTGGAACTAATGGAATTCTGCAGGGGCAGGTTATAGAAGTTAGAAATTTCAAAGAACTTGAGGAGCTTGGAAAAAAAGAAATTCAAGGAAAAATTGTTTTTTTTAATCGACCAATGAACCCAACATTAATTAGCACATTTCATGCTTATGGGGGGTGTGTTGATCAAAGACATGCGGGTGCATCTGAAGCTGCAAAATATGGAGCTATAGCAACAATAACTAGGTCGATGACGCTTCGAAATGATCGCATACCGCATACAGGAAGTATGAGTTATAAAGAAGGGATTAAAAAGATTCCGGCCGTGGCCATAAGTACTGTTGGTGCGTACAATTTGAGTGAAGTGTTAAAGCGCAATCCTAATTTATCGATTAATCTAGAGCTTTCTTGCAAGTCAGAAATAGAAGTGAAGTCCTATAATGTTATCGCAGAAATAATAGGGAAGGTTTATCCAGAGAAAGTAATGGTTGTCGGCGGACATTTGGATTCCTGGGATGTTGGCGAAGGAGCGCATGATGATGGTGCTGGGGTGGTACAATCTGTTGAGGTCTTGCGTCTTTTTAAGAAGTTATCAATTCAGCCTAGACATACCTTAAGGTGTATTTTATTTATGAATGAAGAGAATGGAAACAGAGGAGGTAAATCGTATGCACGTTTAGTTAAAGAAAAAGGTGAGGAGCACATATTGGCTTTGGAGAGCGATCGTGGGGGCTTTTCTCCAAGAGGGTTTTCTGTAGATGGTACCACTAAACAACTTGAAACAATACAACGCTTTGAAGCTCTGTTTCGTCCCTATAACTTACACCTATTCAATAAAGGATACGGTGGTGTAGATATAGGTCCCTTAAAAGATGGGAAAATATGTCTTATTGGTTTAGTTCCTGATTCACAAAGGTATTTTGATTTTCACCATGCTTCTTCAGACATTTGGGAAAATGTAAACGAAAGAGAACTTGAATTGGGTGCAGCGGCTACGGCATCCCTAATCTATTTGATAGATAAGTATGGATTTGAACAGGGATTGAAACGAGCAACTTTTAAAAAGTAAATGAATTAGACGTATTTCAGTTTATTAATTGATTAAAATCAGAACCAGCAGGATTTTGAAACACTTCCAATTCAAATTCCGGTGCAGCAGCAAGTATGTGATCAAATAAATCTGCAACTACTTGTTCAAATCCTTTCCACTCTTTTACTTTTGAAAAAGCATAAATCTCTATGGGAAGTCCATTTTCAGTTGGTTGTAACTGCCTAACCATATACGTCAATGAATTATTGATATTTGAATTGTTAGCTAAGAACATTTCCACATAAATCCTGAAGACACCAATGTTTGTCATTTTACGTCCATTAATTAGCATAGAAGCATCAACCTTTTCAGTTTTGTTATACGCTTCAATTTCATGCTGTTTATCTTGAATGTAAGTAGAAATTAAGTTGATTTTTGAGAATTTATCGAGCATATCATTATTGCAAAATAGAATGGATCCAACTTTGATATTAATGGCGCGTTTTATTCTTCTTCCACCACTTTCTTCCATGCCTCTCCAATTTTTAAAGGAGTCAGAGATGAAAGAATAGGTAGGGATTGTGGTAATGGTATTGTCAAAATTCTTGACCTTTATTGTAGTTAGATTTATTTCAATTACGTCACCGTCAGCTCCAAACTTTGGCATTGATATCCAATCCCCAATTCGAACCATGTCATTTGCACTAAGTTGAATGCTGGCGACAAAACCTAGAATGGTATCTTTGAAAATGAGCAATATAACGGCAGTCATAGCACCCATCGCGCTTAGAAAATAAATGGGAGACTTTTCCGAGAGTATGGAGAAAACTAAAATTCCTGCAAAAAAATAAATAAAAATCTTTGTCAGTTGTGCATAGCTATATAACGGCTTGTCTTTTAGGTTTGGCCGTTTACTTAAGTACTCTCTTGAAGCATTTACAAATGCAATAATCACTTTAGTAATAAAGACTACAATAAGCGCATCAGTAAGGCGATAGACAACAGAATTACTGTCTAGTATATCTTCAAAAAGTGTGCGCTCTTGAAACTCCAGAATTAGTGCTGGCACAATGTTGGCAAGCCATTTGAAGAAATTGTATTGAACCAGAAAATCATCAAATTCTGTTTTTGTTTTTCCAGAAATGCTTTTCATGATTACCTTAGCAATCCATCTTGTTGCCAACCACACGACCGCGCAAATTCCAAGTAATATTGCGGCGTCAAAAGCAACATTTTCTATGACCTCTGTGGTAATGTCCTCTTTTAAATTGAAAAAATTTTCAATCCTCACAGAATTTAGAATGGACGTTGTATCTAGGTCAGCGTTTTGTGCTGGCATAATTAGTAATTTTCTCCAAAATTATAATAACTATCCATATTGAAGAAGGTCCAGCTCTATATATTATCTTTGATTACAATTGTTGCATTCCCGGTTCTAGCATATTTAATCAATTATTTTTTTTCAGATCGATCTTTCTGGGGACAATTTGATTTTACCTTTTCTTTGTTTTATCAAATAATTATAGGGGTATTGTATGGCCTTATAGCTGGTGGCATTTGTCTTGTCTTAATTCGTTCATCCTGGATGGCAACTACGAATGATAAATATTCATCGCGCTTGCGAAATGTCTCGTTAAACTATCTGGACATTGTTTTTATCTCCATTTGTGCTGGTGTAGGTGAGGAAATTTTGTTCAGGGGAGCGATTCAGGAATTCTGTGGGGTTATCATCACCTCAATTCTATTTGTGGCCATACACGGTTATTTGACTTACAAGGATTGGGCACTGTCTATCTATGGCTTTGTTATGACGATAATCATAATGGGTTTAGGATATATTTATGAGTATCAGGGAGTTTTCATTCCAATTATTGCACACTCGGTTATAGACATTGTTCTGCTTGTAGGAATTTTAAAAACTCGAGGAAATAATGCGTAACCTTTACAATTCTATGAAGAGAATTTTATTTGGTTTTACTTCCTTTTGATTTTTTTTGAGGCTTTTCATTAAAAAAGTATCGCAAATCGATTGTTAAGTACTGTCCACCTAGAAAAATAAAATAATTGTAATCTGCTGCAGAGTCATTTCGCCAAGTAGTGCGCGTAACCGCCATCAATCCGAAAGGTTTGCTGTAAGAAGCACCAAAATAGAAATAGCCCTTTCGTTCAGTTCTGTACTCAAAACCTAAATTTGCAATATAGGAAGCTCCTATTCGGGAATGCGGCCAAGTTGTTTGAGTCATTTCAATTTCCTCGCCTAAAGTGTAGGTTCCTGAAACATAAAAGTCCGCTTGAACACCAGTGCTTGCGTTCATGAATAGTCGCTCTGCCAGTTTTATATAAACAAGGCCTTGAATGGGAATGTTGTAGCTGACAAATCCAAATTCTGTTTCATCCATCAGAGCTATTGAGTCAATTTTAGACATGCGTAATTGATAGTTTCTTCGCACATAGTTAATGCCAGACTCTATGGACAGTGTTTTAGTGAAGCCTCTTCTAATAACCATACCGAAAGCGTAACCTGTTGATGAAGTCAATGACCCATTGTATGGATAATCGTTGAATTGTAATGGTCCGTCTACAAAAGTTTTGATAGGTAAAATGGGCTTCAGTTGAAATCCAACTGTTGTCACATTTTCTTGAGACAAACTCAACAAGGGCAAACAGACTACTATTAGTAATAATTTTCTCAATACAATAAATAACTCGTTGATATGGGATTTATTTTGAACAAAGGTAAAAGATTCCTCAGTTTCATTACTCAAATTTCGATTCCGAGCCTATTCGCTAAGAACAAGGCCAAAAAGGGCTACAATTAATAATAGAACAGAAAATATAACGATTCCATATCGAAACCATTTATTGGCGCCAAGAAGGGGCTGTCTGAATTCTGCCATCGTAAGAAAATTACATTCTAAGGTTGCAGAAAGATAACTTTTGCCAACACCAAATAAATAGAGTGGCTCATTTTTAAAATCATCTAGGTCTTTTTCATAAGGAATCTTTTTTTCTATCAACAAATTTTCGAAGAAGTCAGCCCTCTTTTTTTCACGGAAAAAGAATACCTTATAAAGATTATTTTTAGGATGATCTTTATAGTTTGTCAGCTGAAAAAATCCTTCTTCGTCACTCATTTATCCAATCTGTTACATATTCAATAGGCTTTCTTTGACCTGAAGGCCATTCATCTGCAGGATATCCTATGTACAAGAACCCCAGACACCTATCAGCTGACTGGATGTTTAGAAACTGCTTAGTTTCACTTCTGTAAGTCGGCCATCCGCTAGACCAATGAACAGCTAAACCGTATGCAGTAGCTGTTAAGAGAATATTTTGAACAGCGCAGGCAACGGCTTCAATTTCTTCAATTTCAGGAATTTTTTTTGACTTTTGGCGCTGCATGCAAATGGCAACAACAGCACTAGACAGAATGGGTCTATTTATTAGTTTTTCGAATTTCATTTCATTGAAATCATCTTCTGCTATAATCGTTTGATAAAGTTCACTTTGATATTTACTCAATTTTTTTAATCCATCATTCATGAAAACTTTAAATCGCCAGGGTTGAGTCATTCCATGACTGGGTGCCCAGGTAGCATTCATCAGTAATCGATCAATTTGCTCTTTATGCACTTTTCTACTGGAAAAGAGTTCTGGGTAAATGGTTCTTCTGTTTTCAATGATATTATTAATCTCACTTAAATCGTACTTCATCTTCAGATTAAATTGACTCTTTATAGAACAAATTTATTCTTATTTATTATTGAATAACCGAAGTTGTTTAATTTGGCATAATATTTCCATTGAAACCTAATAGTTTGGTTTGGTTTTTTAACCCATTTTGTACAATTTAAGAGCATTACAATTGAAAAAATATAATCTTGATAGTTTTATTATTGTTACATGCATTTCATTATTCACTGCATGCGTAGAGCCGATGGTTGGAGATGATTCTGTTTTAGAAAATCCAAATGCAGGTGAGTTCGGTCGTGCAGGAGAAAACGTGTCAAAAGAATACAATTACTTATTTGAAATAAATGAAGTAGATAGATTGTGGTTTTTGTCAAAATTGGATACCATGCACAAAGAATCTGCGCAAAATTACACTTTATATGATTGGACTCATTCGGAATTGTCTGATAGTACAAAATCGCTTGTAATGGCAGGAACTCCTTGTTCCTTTGTAAAATCATTTGAAAGTAAAGATTCTGTTATTATTGAGTTTGGCTACTTGTTCTCTAGCTTTGTCGATGCACCAAAAGGCTTTAATATAAAAGAATTGAATTCGAAAAGAGTGGTGTCAGTACAATTATTAGGATTAGTTTCAGAGAATAAACAAGCGCTTACTGAGCTGGATGAGTTCATATCGGATAATGATTTTGCTGAAAATGGCAGCAGATGGTACGAATACACCAATATGTTAGACTCTTTAATAGTAGATTCGACCTTCACGGTTATACGACAACCAATACAGTAAATTTTGCTGGAATTACTGCAGAACAGAAAGCAAATCACGTAATGTGCTTCGTAATAACTTTAAATCAGTAAAATTTAAATTTCTTCGACCTCAATCATTTTAACCGGAAGGTCAATAATTGCCTGGTAATCTTCTCCAGCTTCAAGCATGTCTTCGTCGTCTTCTTCGTAGTGCCAGTTCACAGAAACGGCTGTTTTACCACCATTATTAAGTGTCTCTAGCTTTTTAAAGAAATCAAGGATACATTTTGAGGAAGATGTATTAAAATATTCGAGAACGATATTTACTTCTGTTTGTTCTTTCGGTTGATTACCATAACTATCGATCCAATCAAATAGTGGTTTATAGAATTCAATTGAATTTTCTGGGATTGATCTACCTTTTAATTCCAACAAGCCTTCACTTGGGTCAAAATTTACAACTGGTGTTTTCGGTGATCCTTCTAATTTTAGTGCGTCCATTTTATCGTAATTAACTAGACGAATATACAAATTCTTTTTTCTGAATAACAATTCAAAATTAGATTATTTATCCTTTTATTTGAGTTAAAGTATAAAATAGCAATTCATAATGGAATTCCTTATTGGTACGGGTAAATCGACTATTAAATGTTTTAAAACTGACATTGGAATGATGGGCTATGGAATGAGCGCCAATACTGTTCATTCTTCTGCAACAGATTTGTTTTCACGAGCAATATGGATAAAGGACAAAACCGGGAACGTATTCGTATATGTTTGTGTGGAAATTTGCTTTATCACTCCGGCAATTAGACGAGAGATACTTATCAAGATGCACAATGAGTTACGAGCTGATTTTATTGACGCAAATGTGATGATTAGTGCTCAGCATACACATGCTGCTCCAGGGGGTTACTCAGAATATGCATTATATAATTTTTCAATTCCAGGATTTCAGCAGGAAGTCTTTGACAGTATTGTATCTGGTATTTTTGAATCCGTAAAACAAGCAAGCCTTCAGTTGAAGGAGTCTGATATTGATTTCGTTGAGGGTGAAGTTGATAAAAAAATGGCTTGGAATAGGTCTTTGAAGGCCTATAATCAAAATGCTGAAAACAAATTGGTTAGTAAGGAAAATGCTCACGAAGCTATTGATGCAAGAATGAGAATGATGCGAATTATTCAGAATGGAGTAGTATGTGCACAAGTTAATTGGTTTGGTGTTCATGCAACTTGTATTGGCAAGTACAATCATCACATTTCATCTGATAACAAAGGATATGCAGCAGATTATTTCGAGAAGAAAGGCAGAAAGCTAGGGATATTTGCGCAAGGTCTTTCGGGTGATGTTTCTCCCTATTATCATGGTCCGGGTGACCTTAACAAACGCAGGTCTAATTCAGGACAATTAGAACATGACTTTGCCCGTGTCAATGGTGAAATGCAAGCTGCTGAGGCTGAAAAGATTTTTGACATGCCATGTACTGAAATTATAAAAGGGTGTATTGATGGCGAAATAGTAAATCATAATTTTGCTGAAATTCATGTTGATAAGCAATTTGCCAACGGGTTTGAAAATGCCAAAACTGGGCAGGCCTGTCTCGGTGTTTCTTTTTTCAATGGTACGAGAATCGACGGTAGGGGATTATCTAATATCTTGAATACGACTGCAAAATTTTTGAGTAGTGTGTTGAAATATTATCACTGTTTATCTCTTCCTTTTAAGAGTAAAGAGCGGCAGATTATTTGGAAAGAAAAGTACAGGGTTCAAGGCAAAAAGAAAATATTGATGGATGCTCATGAACACAGGATTTTAGGTACAACCAATATAAAAAGATTAATTATTCCACGATTTGCCGATCCTACCATAGCAGAAATAAAACGAGAACACGTTAATGATGCTTATCATGAACATAGCTGGATGCCTCATATTTTACCAATTCAAATTATTAGAATAGGTAAGTTGGCATTTATAGGTTGTCCTGGTGAATATACAGTGACAGCCGGAAGAAGATTAGAGGATACGATTTTGAATGTGCTGAAAGAAGCTGGAATTGAACATGTAATTATGTGTCCGTTTAGTAACGCATATATGGGGTATGTGACCACTTTTGAAGAGTATCAGCTACAGGGTTATGAAGCTGGACATACGGTATTTGGGCAATGGACGCTTGGTGCGTTTCAAACTAAATTTACAGAATTAGCGCAAGAAATGATAAAAGCGAAAGCAGATCGAAAAATAGATAATACGGTTTGTCCAGTTGCTTTTTCTAAAGATGAGCTTTCAAAAAGGACTTACTGACTAATCGGACTGGGTTTCAATTCTAGTTTAAGGATTTTTCGGAAATAATTGCCATTGCCATTGCTTTGATTCAGAAAAATTTCTTAAATTAAGCTCAGCCTACTTCTTGTCTTGCCCTCCCAAAAGAATTCTCCATTCCACTCCAGAAATTTTTTAATTGATTATTAACGTCAAATTCTTTTTTACATGTTTAAGTCGTATAAATATTTTTGCCCAAAGTGTGATGAACAATTGAGTGATCACAATCATGTAAGTTTTCATATTCTTGAGGACGGAAAATTCAAAACTTCCATAAAACTGAATCCTAAACCTGGCGAGTATGATTATTTATGCGAATCCTCTGTACAATTAAACATGGGGGAGCGATTAAATTTTCACTGCCCAGCATGCAATGAAAATTTGCAATCCGATCAATTTCTAGATTTTGTTAGTATTAACATGAAACCCACAGAACAAATAGTGTTTGAGGTTTTGTTTGATCGAACTTGTGGCCAACATGCAACCTATGTGATGACTGAAGATATGGTTGAAAAACATGGGAGTCATCCAAAAGATTTAATCTAGTTTAAATTCATTGTCGTCAATTTTTACGTTAGTTTCAATTTTTGACACATTAAACTCAATTTCTTGACTGCCACTTACCATAATCATTTTATGCGGGTGTAACATACCATTAACTTCTTTATAATCCTTCAATTCTTGAGACGACATTACCTCTTCGCCAGTAGGACTTTTGTCCGAAGCTGTTGAAAAAACTTTCAGTTTAGAATTCACATCGAAATATTCGTATTTAATATCTCCTTGTTTTGAGGTCACTGCCAGCTTATAAACATCTTGTTCATTGAATTCTTCAATACCAATTAATTTTAAACTGTAACCGAGTTCTTTTAGTTTAACATTCTTATCAAGCATGGCTTGCAGCTTGCCTTTTTCGAGGTCTTCACCTTCCAATTCTTTTTTGCCTGTCTGCATATTAGTGGAGATTCCTTTCCCTTTGTTGTAAACGGTTTTTTCGACAACCATTCCCATTTCGACGATTTTGAGCTCGACAAAACTTTTGTCAGGGGATTTGGATTTAGACGTCATTTGTATGGTAAATGTTTGTCCCATTTGATCAACTTTTGCTGACGCAATCGTAGTCATTGATTTTAGTTTTTTATATTTTTTCAGAACACCCTTCATGGTTGTCTCATTTGTAATGGCCATTAAATAATCTTCCATAACCTGGTTGCCGGTCAACCCTTGTGGTATTTTTTTTGCTGGTTTTTCTGTGATTGCATTTGCTTGAAAATCGAAGAGCTCTACTTTCTTAGAGGCAGCAAATTTTGCTAATTTATTGGCACATTCATCTTTATTTCCGACAACTAAAATGATGGCATTTTCTGGTTTGACATATTTCTTAGCAACTTTTTGAATGTCATCTATTGTTATTGCTGCTAATCGTTCTAAGTATTTTTCGTAGTAATCAGCCGGTAAATTATATCGTTCTATGTTTAAGGCGAACCTGGCAATCGTTTGTGCATTTTCTAGAGAAAGTGCGAATGTGCCATTCATGTTGTTCTTTACCAAGGCTAATTCTTCTTCAGTTACTTTCTCATTAGCCATTTTGTTTAATTCGTACATGAATTCGTGAACAGCACTGTCAGTTACCTCGTTTCTTACACTCGCGGAAGCATTAAAACTCCCTACAAGACGTCCACTTCGAATAGATGATCGTGCTCCATAAGTGAAAGCCTTATCTTCTCTCAGGTTTTGCATTAACCTACCTGAAAAAACGCCGCCACCGAGAATGGCATTGGCTACTTTTGCAGTTAGCTCGTCTTCTGAGCCTGGTTTAAGGTCAATCGGGTAGGTGATGGAAATCACTGATTGCACGGCACCGGGTTTGTTAACGAAGGCAACCCGTGTAGACCAATCAGCTATTGGTTGGTCATACTTATGCTGAGGAACTTCAGCTTTCTCCCACTTTCCGAAATATTTATTGGCGAGGTCTTTGGCTCCATCGGTTGTTATGTCACCTACAATTACTAAATAAGCGATATTCGGTCTGAAATAGGTGTTGTAAAAGTTTTTACAATCTTCAATAGTAATCGATTCTACATGGGCTTTTGTTTGAATTTCACCATATGGATGATTTTTGCCATTCTTCAGCGCGCTGCCAACCCGACTAATAATCGCATTTGGATTTGTTTTGGCACTTTTTAATTCTGATAGGGTTTGATTTTTTTGTTTTTCTAACTCCTCCACCGGAAATGCAGGGTTTAGAAGCATGTCGCTTACTAATGACAGTAATTTGTCTTGATGTTTGGTAAGCGAAGCTGCGAATATTCCGTTAGAATACGTTGAAAGTGTAGCACCAATAAAATCAATTTCCTCATCTATCGTGCTTTTAGATTTATTTGTTGTTCCCGCACTTATTAAATTACCCGCCATTTCTGAATATCCCACTTTATCTCCCTCTAGTACAGGGTCCATATCAATAGTAAGCTGGAAAGAAACTTTTGGAAGCTTGTGATTTTCGACAACAATAACTTTAAGGCCATTTTCCAGTATAAATTTTTCTGCCTTTCCAATACTGATTTTTGGCGCAGGACCAGGCTGTGGAGCTTTGGTTCTGTCAATTACAACTTGAGCATTCAGACCTAAGGTAATTGTCAGTGCAACTAATAAAGAGGTGATTTGTTTCATTGTTCTTATACGTTTATATAATATTTTGTACACTATTCAGCTTGTTCCATTGGAAGGTAATACAAAACAACCCTGTTCTTTTGAGTAAAATATTTATTCGCTACTCGTTGAATATCTTGTTTTGTAACACCTAGATATCTATTGATTTCCGTATTTATCAAGTTAGCATCACCTAAATACATTTCGTAATCTGCTAGGGATTCTGCAATGCCCATCATGGATTCATTAGAGCTGACAAAATCATTTTCAATTTGATTCTTTAATTTTTCAAACTCTTGATCACTAATTAATTCAAGTTTAACTTTGTCAAATTCAGTATTGATTTCGTTTTCTAAATCTTTGGGGTCAGTTCCATTGGTGCAAATGCCAAAAGACAGTGTAACACCAGGATGTTCTAACGCAAAAGGAAAGGCACCAACAAACATGGCTGATTGAGTTTCATTGACACATTTTTTCTGAAGTCTGGAGCTTTCACCTTGAGACATCAATTGTGCTAGCATACTAACTGCGTAGAAATCATCTGTTCCGTTAGCCGGAATTCGGTAAGCTTGAACAACAGCAGGCAATTGTATGTTATCGAAAATAGTGTCTCTGACTTCTCCATTCATTGGAGGTTCATTTGCACTTACAGAAGGAATCGCTTTACTTCCTTTGGGTATTTCACCAAAATAAGCTTGAATAAGTGCTTTTGTTTTAGCCACATCAAGGTCGCCGGCAATTGAAATTATAGCATTATTTGGAACATAATAATTTTTGTAAAAATCGATGTAATCTTCTTCTTTTGCTGCGTTTAAATGTTCCATTGAGCCGATTACGGGCCACTTGTATGGATGAACCGTGAAAGCCCTTTTCATAATTTCTGTTAGTATGGAGCCGTAGGGTTGGTTGTCCATCCTTTGCCTTTTTTCTTCTTTAACTACTTCTCTTTGTGTTTCCACACCTTTTATGTCGACCCTAGCATGCATCATTCTTTCGGATTCTAACCAAAGTCCAGTTTCAAGCATGTTCGACGGTAGATTCTCGAAATAAAAGGTCCTGTCATTCGATGTGTTGGCATTTAGCACGCCGCCTGAATTTTCAACATGTTCTGAAAATTTGCCTCTAGGAATATTTTCGGATCCTTCAAATAATAGATGTTCAAAAAAGTGAGCAAATCCAGTTCTATTTGGATTTTCATTTTTTGAACCTACATGGTACATAACGCTAACCGTAACAATCGGCGTACTATGATCTTCGTGGAGAATTACATGTAACCCATTGTCCAAATCGTATTCAATAAATTCAATTTTATTTTGAGCTTGGCAACTTAAACCAATAAATATCGTCCCAATATACAGTGCAAGTATTCTATTCATGTAGTACGTTTTTACAAAGGTAAAAGTAATATTGTTTGGAACATATTAAAAGGGATATCGTACCAACGGAATGAAATCTGCATGAATGGTTAAATATTTGTAAGGAATATATTATTAGTTAATTCTGAGAAGTATTTTATAACTTTAACAAAAATTATAAGTAGAATGAAAAAAATTATTTTAGTAATAGCTGTGATTTGTGCAGTTGGAGCGTTGAACGCGCAGGAAATATCACCAAAAGTGAAGCAAAAGGTAGATCAAAAGATAGCCAAATGGGCCGTTCAAATTGATGCTTCAGAAGAACAGAAAAATGCGATTTCCACTGTTATGATTAAATATGAATCGCTCATTCTGAACAAGCAAAAGACTTTATCTAAGGATCGAGCAAATTTGACAGAAATTGAAACAAGCATTAAAGGATTCAAAGAAAACATGCAAAAAGAAGTGGAAGCACTTTTAACTGTTGAGCAATTGCAGAAATTAAACTCAATTAAATCCAAAGGAGCCGAAAAGCAAATTTCTAAGTAATATTAAGTCCTCCATGCTGGACATGTTCCACAATCGTTGGTGTTTCGTATTGAAAACCGAATACCTACTGTAAATTGTTGTGTTCTCCAGGTAAAATTGCTTAGGGAAGTTTCCTTGTCAAAAATATTTATCAGACCTTGATAGTATTTCGCGTGCAGATTTAGTTTGTTCGATAATTTTAAAATCAGCCCTGCCCGAATTCCAAAGTCTGGCAATAGAATACTAAGGTTACCAAGTTGGTTTTCGCTAGATGCAATGCCGCTAATAGAGGTAGTAATTGTATTGTCTCTTTTTCCACTAGCCGCTATACCAGCTTGTATACCCACATAACTCGAGATATTGTTGAAGGTTATTCCTGAATATATGGGGAACGTAATGTAAGTTAGGTGCTGACGACCCTCGGTGGTACTCAATCCAATGTTGTTCCCTAGCACATCTTTGATGGGTGTTTGATAGTTCCAGCGACCTTCAATTTGTGCAACGTAGACTTCTACTCCAAACAGACCCCTGTTTTTTATTTTTTTAAGATAAAATAACCCAGCGTTTCCAGAAGGTGTAATTTTTTCCTGAAAATCACTGTTTTCTCCTTTCATTGTTATCCTGCTTAGACCTAATGCGAAATCAAAGCCATAGCTATAAGTTGCTTGACTTGTAGAAGCTAGCGAAAAGAGTAATGCTGGAATGATAAGAAATTTTTTCATTAACATTATAACGCAATTTAATCATTTTTCATACTTGATTTAATCATTTTTGCGTGTGTGAAGCCCAAGTTTTTTGCTTCACTAACAGAAATTTCATTCTTGGATATTTGTTGCCAGGGTATTTTTATTCCTTGTATTGGATTTCCAGGAAAAAATGTGACTACATTCCAACTTGCAGATTTTTGAGAAATAATAACGGTTGTTGCGTCGACAAGCACTTCTCGTCCTGATTCTATATATAGGTTGGCGTAACCCGTTTTTTTAATGTCACCCATTTTTAAAGTAGAGGTAGGTGCTAATGTATTAAGGTCAATTATTCCTGAAATTCCTGGCATTGCAGTTGAAAAGCACTTAAATCCTGGTCGCACATTTTCAGAATCAAAAGGTGACCAGTATGCAGCGATTAAGCTTTTCTCAAGAGAGGGAGAAGAGTGGTTTGGATAGTAACTTCCTGCTCTGTTTGGATTCATTGCACCATTAGGAAGCAATCCTGCTCTTTGATTCAACGTCTTTATCCAGTACATCTTATTGAAGTACTTTGTGTTTTCAAAAGCCTCAATAATTTCGATTCTGGTCATGTAATGTGTGAAAAACGTGTCGTTATTTATCTAAAGTACGGGAAAAAAAATCCCATTTCAACGTTTGTGAAATGGGATTTTATTAATTTGATATGAATGCTTATTTAATAATAAATTAGTCTTCTAACCTGAGCAACATACTTGGCAAGTCTGATAACTTGTTTTGTATATCCAAATTCATTATCGTACCAAACGTACAATACGATATTCTTTTTATCTGGGGAAACAATAGTAGCATTGCTGTCAAAAACAGCACAACAGGTGTTGCCAATAATGTCATTACTCACTAATTCCTCATTGATATTGTAATTGATCTGATTAATTAAATCTCCTTCTAAAGCAGACTTTCGAAGACAGTTATTGACCTCATCAACGCTTGTCCCCTTGGAAACTGTAAGGTTCATTATTGCTAGCGATCCATTTGGAGTTGGAACACGAACGGCATTGGCCGTTAATTTATCTTTTAAGCTCGGTATTACTTTTGTTACAGCTTTTCCAGCCCCTGTTGAGGTAATGACCATATT
>JABJPZ010000029.1 GCA_018663635.1 Crocinitomicaceae bacterium | reverse complement strand
GGTATATCCTGCAAAAAGATCAATTGAAAAATTTTGCGTTAGATTGCCTTGGCCCATGATTTGAAAATCTATACCACTGATCTGTGCCTCTTGAACGTTTTTAGATTGGGCACCAAAATTTGCAAATGTAGGAGGTGATACGCCAGGAGCCGGATAAACATAAGCGTCACCATTAGCATAGTATAAGCCAAACATAAATTCCATCATGTTCTGGTATTTTGTAATAAAACCAGCAATATCAATAAATCCTTTGAAATTTTTGATTTTAAATCCTTGTTTTAAACCAATTTCAGCACTCCAACCGGTTTCAGCATCGACAGAAGGATTTGGAAAAATATTGAGTACACTTACGGAAGTTGAAATGTATTTTTCTGCTATCGTTGGGAATCGATATCCCTGTCCATAAGATGCTCGTAGAAATGTGAATTCTGCTAATTCATAGGTTGCTCCTGCACGCAAAACAGGTTGTACAGGTAATTTTTTTTCTCTAATAGTGAAACTTGAGTTAGTTTCAGCAGTATCGATTCTAAAATACTCTAATCGAATACCTCCTGACAGATTTAACCGATCAAAGAATTTCTTGTCAAATTGTGCATATCCTGCGACATTATTGGAATTGTGATCGCCATAAAGTTCTGAAGTAACTGAGGTATACATGGTGGTAATTCCAGTAGTGAAATTGTAATCTTTTTCTTTATTGCGCTTAGCAAATTGATACTCTGCGTAATAGGTGTTGGCTGTTGCCGCTTGATTAGTGTTGTTGAGGTTCGTTGTATTGTACCATCGAGACCTAAGACTGTGTTTGTTTCCTTTTTTAGAATAATAGGTAACATAGGGGTCTACATTAATTCGGTACGTATTGTACTCACTCAAGGTTGTCGTTGAAGTATCTGTTCCACCTTGAGGAATAAGTACGCTATCTGCATTTTGCCAGATGAAAAATAATGAACCCTGAGAGGCTTGGGCATTCCCATTCAATCCAATTGCGAGACCTTCAATTTTTTTTGATCGATACCGGAGATTAACATTCAGCCTTGCTCGTTCTTCCCATTCCCCTTGGCGGTATCCAAGGTCTTTAAATCCAGCACCTCCAAATGTTAAATCAAGGTTTTCCTTAACTCTTCTGGAGTGGAAGAAATTCATGCCAGTATAGTATTTTGGTGTTGTCCACCAATGTTGGTCTTTTCGTTTTAAAGTGGTGTCTCCATTACCAGAGAGGTTAGTGCCTTTGTAGTCGGAATAAGGGGTGTCGTAATACCCTGAGAAGATACGCACATTTGTTCTGGGTTTTATTTTAGGAAAACCAGTCCGAATATGAACTACACCATTCAGCGCTGAAGATCCATATAGAACAGAAGAAGCTCCTTTTATAATTTCTATTTGTTCTAAATTTTCAATTGGTAAAGAGCTCCATTTTATATCGTTGGCATCTCCAGCTAACATCGGCATGTCGTCTACCATTAATAATACTCTGCTTCCTGCACCATAACTAAATCCGCTTCCGCCCCGAATGGAAATTTGATTTTCTTGCATGTTTACTCCAGGAACCTGTTCAATTATTTCTTCGCACGAAACGGTATTTTTACTTTCAATCAGATTGGGTTTTAGTATGGCCATCGAGACAGTAATTTCACTTATTTTCTGTTCAAATTTACCGGCAGAAACAACTACTTCTTCAATAAGATTTTTGTCTTCTTTGTAGGTAACGTCTTTCGTAATGGTTACACCACTTACGAATTCAATTTCTTCCGATACATCGTCGAAACCAAATGCTTTAAAGGTAACTTTATGGGTTCCTGGTAAAGCTTCAATGGTATATTCTCCTGAATTATTTGAAGTAGCAACCATTTTATCATCAAGATAAATATCACAGCCGATGAGCTCATATCCTAAGTCATCGAGCAATTTGCCCTTCAATGTCCCCATTTGAGCAATGCAAACGTACGGAAGTAGCGTAAAAATTAGAATGTAGAGTTTTCTCATAGATTAGGGTTGTATTGCGATACAAGATAGAAAATTTGCATTATCAATTTACTTCAATCCGGTTTTCTCAAGCGGAGATTCATGCCTTATTTCAGGTTTAATTAAAATGAGAGACTTGAAGTAGATTAGAAAAATTGCCTGATGTCAGGGCAACCATTTTTTCTGAAAATGGTTGAATTCAGCTAAATTTTTTAAAAGCATTGCCTTGCGTTCTGCGTCAAAAACAAATTCATTTATTGGGTCTGTTCCAATCGACAGTGGTTTAAAAATGGGCTCTATTTCACCAGTGGTTATTGGTGCTGAAAGCCAATGATTGTTTTTAAAAACATATCTCGTATTGTCCTGGATAAAGCAAAATTGATTGTAAATAAATTTATCCATTGTTTTGCCGCTATTGTTGTACCAGTAACTTTGAAGTATGGGTAAATTGAGCTGATTTTCTTCAAATAAGGTTCCTTCACCATAAGGTAGCTCGCACTTTTTTAAAATGCTATTTTGTATGAAACGCGACGAAACGGGGTTTGTTATTATACGTGCATTTTTAGATTCGTTGTCTAACCAGTAAAGCGGAACTTTATTACCAGCATCTGTCACATTAGAGAAATGATAAAACCATTCTTGGTCTCCAAAATTATCTCCATGATCTGAGCAAAACACAACAAGGTTGTTTTTATCTTGATGCAATTCTTGAATGTATTGATCGAGTTTAGTTTGAAGAATTTTCCAGCTTTCATGTTGCCGATTCTTTATAATTTCAGCTATTTCAGGACGAATATACTGTTTGTCTTTCTTAAGAAAGCTCTGGTTCAGCATATGGTAAAGACCCTTTATTTCTTTTGTTTTATTTCTTAATCCTTTTTGACTCAGCTTGAAAGTTGGGCCAATATGGTAGGGGAAATGAGCTTCCATCATGTTGATAAAAACAAAAGACTTTTCATTTTTATTTTCATTTTTGCGGATAATAGATCGGGCTAATTCAAATGAATCTTCAAAGGTGTTTTGAACCCAGCAATTGCCAACAGTCAGGTCTTCTGATAATTCCTTTACAATTTTGTCCTTCGACAATAACATTTTTCTCACTCTTGGCTTGCCGGCTAACACTGCCAGTCGAAGAACCTTTTTAAATTTAGGCTGTACCAGACTCCAGATTTTATGCACTTCGTCAAAGCCTTTATCTAGACCAAAAATTTCAGTCGTTGCTACATTGGCCGTTACTTGATAAGTTTTGTATCCATCTGCTTTCAATTTTTCTGCTAGCGTCGTGGCTTCATTATTCAGTTTTCTAGACTGGCTAGTTGCTCCATGTTGATGAGGCAATAAACCGGTAAAAAGACTGGCCGTTGCAGGAAGTGTCCAACAACCAGCGGATCTTGCTTCGGTAAATTTGGCACTGTGTTTTTCAGTATAAGGTAATCCTGATTCGAGTCCATTATTAATAGAATCATAGCGCAGGCTATCGGCGACAATCAAGATTATGTTTTGTGGTTTAGCCAATAAACAAAAGTAAGGCCTCAAATAGTTTACGTTCTAAAAGTGTTCAATGACTTATAAACAATGAATGAATCAGAGATTAAATACTTGATTGCCCTAACACAAGTTGAGGGCGTAGGGCCAATAGTCGCAAAAGAGCTGCTAGCATTTTTTGGTTCAGCGGAAGCACTTTTTAATGAAGACCCTCGAATTTTGAGTTCGCTTAGAAAGTATGGTAAAAAATTGGCACAAGCAATTCAGTGTCGAAGTGTAGTTGATTGTGCTGAAAAGGAGCTTGATTATATGGCTAAAGAAGGAATTTCCCCACTAGCAATTACAGATGATCGATATCCTCACAATTTAAAGAACTGCACCGACGCCCCAATTGTCTTATTTGTTAAAGGAAATGGCAAATTAAATGAGCATAAATCGATTAGCATTGTTGGAACAAGAGACGCTACTAACTATGGACGCGAGTACACGGAATTTTTGATAAAGGAGCTCTCTAGACTTGATGTAGCGGTTCATAGTGGATTAGCTTACGGGATAGACATAGCAGCTCATAAAGCGGCAATAAAGCATAATGTGCCTACTTATTGCACGTTGGCACATGGATTTGATCGCATCTACCCAAAGAGACACAAGAGCATTGCTAATCGTATTTTGGAACAGGGTGGTTGGATTTCTGAATTTATTTCGGGAACAATTCCATTGAGAGAAAATTTCCCAAAACGAAATCGCATCGTTGCAGGTTTATCAGATGCTACAATTGTAATTGAATCCGCAAGTCGAGGAGGGTCATTAATAACAGCTAACTTGGCTAATAGTTATAGCAGAGATGTGTTTGCCCTTCCAGGTAGAAGAAACGATGAAAAGTCTGCGGGGTGCAATTTTCTTATCAAATCCAGTCGAGCACATTTAATGGAGTCACCGGAAGATGTTTTACAATTGATGGGCTGGGAAAAAAGTAAGCCGAAGGTTCGACAAGCTTCACTTTTTAGTGACTTATCAATTTTTGAAGAACGCGTAATAAAATTGCTGAAAAACAACAGCACCGTGACCATTGATGAGGTTGCCACAAAATTAGAACTACCTATGTCTAAGGTTTCTACAGATTTATTAATGATGGAATTTAATGGATTAGTGCGGCAGCTGCCAGGGAAAAATTACGAATTGCAATAACTTCGCACAATAAGATTTTAGTCATCTGAAACCCTATTTCTGCTTTAATTGATTTTATCATTTAACCTCTTTGGCAGTATTAAAGCACTTCTTCAAATTATTGCTATCCCGAGCATTAGCTATTATATTGATTTTTGCAGTTCTAATTAATTATAAAAATAGCTACATTTGCGGCACAGAAAATTAATTGTGAAAAAATGACTAGTATAGACCAATCTGTTGAATCACCTTATCAAGCTGAAATCGACTCTTTTATGGAAGAGGTAAAGGCAAAAAACGGGCACGAAACAGAATTTTTACAAGCTGTGCAAGAAGTTGCAGAAGCCGTGATTCCGTTTATGGATGATAATCCAAAATACCGGGAGCATAAAATCCTAAAGCGCATTGTAGAGCCGGAAAGAACATTAATGTTCCGTGTTCCCTGGCTAGACGACGAGGGCCATGTGCAAGTGAATAGGGGATATAGAGTTGAATTTAATTCGGCCATTGGCCCGTATAAGGGAGGATTAAGATTCCATCCTTCAGTGAATCTCTCGATACTTAAATTCTTAGGTTTCGAACAAATATTTAAGAATTCTTTAACCACATTGCCTATGGGTGGCGGAAAAGGAGGATCAGACTTCAATCCAAAAGGAAAATCAGACAATGAGGTAATGAAGTTTTGCCAATCTTTTATGACCGAACTGCAAAGGCATATTGGACCAGATACGGATGTGCCTGCTGGTGATATTGGTGTTGGAGGGAGAGAGATTGGTTACATGTTTGGTCAATACAAACGCTTGAGAAATGAATTTACCGGAGTTCTTACAGGAAAAGGTAGAAATTGGGGGGGGTCACTTATTCGTCCAGAGGCTACTGGTTATGGAACCGTATATTTTGCTCAAGAGATGCTTAAGACAAAGGAGGATTCTTTCAAAGGCAAAACAGTGGTTATTTCTGGATCAGGTAATGTCGCTCAATATGCATGTGAAAAAGCAACACAACTGGGAGCGAAAGTGGTAACA
The DNA here is from genome assembly GCA_018663635.1 of Crocinitomicaceae bacterium. Lineage (GTDB taxonomy): Bacteria > Bacteroidota > Bacteroidia > Flavobacteriales_D > Parvicellaceae > UBA10066. Next base: position 3,137 of record JABJPZ010000029.1, on the reverse strand, counting down.
CTTTCAGATTCTAAGGGCTTCATTCATGACCCTTCTGGAATTGATTCTGAAAAACTAGCGTGGATAATGGACCTAAAGAATAACAGAAGAGGAAGGATAAAAGAATACGCAGACCATTATGCGGATGCAACTTTCAATGAAGGTCAGCGACCATGGAGTGTGAAATGTGATGTAGCCATACCATGTGCAACTCAAAATGAATTAAATGGAGACGAAGCGAAAGTCCTATTGGCAAATGGTTGTACGACTATTGCTGAAGGAGCTAATATGCCTTCAACGCCTGAAGCAATAGAATTATTTCATGAAGCAAGAGTACTTTTCTCGCCAGGTAAAGCTTCAAATGCGGGTGGAGTTGCCACTTCTGGATTAGAAATGTCTCAAAACTCTTTAAGGTTATCTTGGACCAGAGAAGAAGTGGATGAGAAATTACATGGAATTATGGTTTCAATTCATGAAGCGTGTGTAACATATGGTTCAGACAATGGCTATGTTGACTATGTGAAAGGTGCCAATATTGCTGGATTTGTAAAAGTTGCTGATGCGATGATTGATCAAGGTTTGGTATAATAAATTTAAAGCTTAATTTAATCCCATTGTCCTCAAGGATAGTGGGATTTTTTTATGAAAAAAATTGGGTTTGTCGTAAACGGGAAAAAAGGTATTTCAAAAAATTGGCATCAATTAATTGAATTAATAAAAGATGATTTTGAGGTTAAAATTTTTTTGACTTCAACAAAAGGACATGCATTGGAACTTGCGGCCAATATTGAAGCTGATTGTATAATAGCAGTTGGTGGGGATGGTACGTTGAATGAAGTAGTTAATGGGATTTTTAATAAGAAATCAAGACCCTTGATAGGTGTTTTTCCTTCTGGTAATGGCAATGATTTCGCTACTGCCAATGGCATAGGAAAAAACCCTGAACAATTCGCTAAGATGCTTCGTTCTTACGTTGTAAAAAATATAGATTTGGGTATTGTGAAGAATGATGCTGCATCGAGGTACTTCATTAATATTTCAAGCGCAGGTCTTGGTGGTCATGTCGCACAAACAATCAATCAGATTAATGGACCTTTAAAATACCCAAGGTCTATTTTGTTAGGATTTTTTCAAATGAAAAAAGCACTTGGAATAGTAACGGGGAATTCAATGGAAAAGAAGACTCGACTAATGACTGCAGCATTTTGTAATAGTACAACATTTGCAAATGGTCTAATGATTCAGCCTGATGCACAAGTCGATGACGGGCAGTTACATTGTTGCATTATTGGAGATGTAAAACTAGGTACTTATTTTTTGAATCTGAAAAATTTAAAAAGGGGAATTAAAATAGTACACCCCGAAGTTACATATCACCGTGGAGCCGTTTTTTCTGTTAATATTGAGAATGGAAAATGTCATATTGAAACAGATGGAGAATATTTCGGAACATGTCCAGCTACCTTTTCAATTGCCAGTGAAAAAGTTCGATTTATTTTTCCCGAAAGGCCCTTTAATTAGGGCTTATTTTTCCCGTAGATGCGCATGCTTTGCACCAAATAAAGCACCCATTAGTTTGGCTCTTTTTATTGCTTCATTTGCATTTTTCCCAACAAATAATTGAGAAACTGTATTCTCAAATAAATTAACCCAATGGTCAAAATGTTTTTGGTATATATCTAACTTCTGGTGAGGAGGAAACGGCTTCCCAGAATAGCTGGGCTCATTCAGCAATATAGATTGCCAGAACCGATACATTTTTTCAAGATGTTCGGGCCATCTGTCTTGAACCACCGTATTAAAGACTGGGCCAATAAGTTCGTCTTTTTGAACAGTTTGGTAGAATGTATCTACTAGTCGTTTGATGTCATCAATTGTTTCAATGTCTTTCACAAATTAAAGATAATAAGTCTTTTTCAATGGAATTAAGTTTAGTTTCTAAATGTGCTGAATGAACAGATCTGTACCTTTTTTGTACTACACGCATTATAGGTTTAACCCCATTCTATTTTTCAAGGGCATAACCACCCCGAATTCAGCGGTTTTTAAACTGCTGTGTCTTGCAGAACCTAACCAATAGAATGAGAGAATTGCTTTGTTCCATAATGCTTATTGCCTTCTTCTGGCCTCAGGCCCAAGGACAGTCCGTGAGTGATGGAAAAAACCATAAGGCTATATTCGATCAGCTTTCCATTCGACAAAGAAGTATTAAACAGGCATTTGTTAAAGGAAATTACCAGAAGTGCATTCGTAAGTCTTCATATAGAATCTCAACAGGAAAAAGAGACAGAGTGGCCTATTACTACATGGCATTATCCTTTTTCAAGCAATATCAGAATGAGTTGAAGGAGTACCTTTTAGATCGTTCTTTGTGGTATCTGAAGTCGGCAAAAATAAACAGCGATCCATTAGTGCTATCACTGAAGCGGAATGATCAGGTATTATTGGATTTTATTCACGAACATGTTGCAAAATTAGGCAATGAAAGTTATGGGAAAGACAGGTCTCGTTCACTTAAACGTTTAAAATATGTTGCGGAAATATTTGAGGATACAACGGTCGTTTATCGAAATCACCATTTAGCGTCTGTTCAAAAACACACAAACCAAAAGAAAATAGCTGTAAGGGAGATTGCTGCTCAGGACGCTGAGGTTGTCAACACCTCTCTTTCGGATATGGTTTTTGCATTCTTGGAACGAGAGCTGGGTGATCCGGACAAAGACCAATCTCTTGCTGAATTTGTTGCCAGGGAATTGGACATAGAAATTAATAGCCAAAATGCTCGACTTCTAAATGTAGCTGCGAGTGAATATGGAACTGCAGATATACCTGGTAGAAAACACAATCCTGCAGTACTCAAATACTTCAAAGACATCGGACATGGTGAGATCAAGAGCGATGAGATATCCTGGTGTTCGGCATACATGAGCTGGTGTGCAAAACGGGCTGGAATGATCTACTCTAAAAGCCTGACGGCCAGAGCATGGCTCAATGTTGGGTCGAAAATTAGTGTCCCTTCAATTGGAGATGTGGCTGTCTTTTGGCGCGAAAAGAGAAATTCATGGCAGGGGCACGTCGCTATTTTCCTTTGCCAAGATGAACAAGCGGGTCTTATTTATTGCCTGGGTGGAAACCAGCAAGACAAAGTAGGCATTGAG
>JABJPZ010000272.1 GCA_018663635.1 Crocinitomicaceae bacterium | reverse complement strand
AGCTTTCCTCAGTAAACATAGATGCACTAAACCCAGCATACATTGGCCTAATTGGAGCAGGAAGGTTAGACGCTGCTGCTGCCGTTTTGATGGCGTTAAATAGCCCATCAAACACATTCCCTTGTGGGGCTGTAGCCTGTGATCCAAGCCAAAGTGCTGATGCAGGAACGTGCCAAACGGTATATTGGGGATACACTGATGATTATGCTTCAGTTGAATTAAACGGATTGACTTCTGGCGGAAATGGAGTAACAACGAGTACCTGGACAGATCAATATGGTAATTTAATGGGTACGGGAAATAGCATTTCATTTCTTTCAGATGCATCAGGTGTTAGTCCCGGTGCATTTATTACTAATACCTACACCCTTACCCATACTGATGAATTTGGATGCACAGTTAATGACGAAGTTAACGTAATTGCATACAACATTAAATGTCCGAACCCTTCTGGGAATCCTGCAGCAGAAAAAATAATTATTTGCGGCAAAAAAGGCAGGATGTGTGTACCCTACAATGCTGTCGACAATATCTTAGCAGCATGTTCCGCATGTAGTCTCGGCCCTTGTAATTCTATTTCTAACTGCAAATCGTTTAGCATTACTAACAATGAATTTGAAATACCTTCTATAAAAGTCTATCCAAATCCTTCTAAAGGCATTGTAAACATTAGAACTGAAGATAATCAAAACATAGACCGAATTGAAGTGTATAACCACATGGGTCAGCTTATTGAAAGCCAAGTAAATAGCTCATTCTTTACAGTAGATTTAACCCATCAAAAACCTGGCATCTACTTAATAAAATCATATTTCGGCAATCAGATAAAATCGTCAGTAATATCTTCTTTTTGAATATCAAAAAATCGACAAAGTTATTGCCAATTAATATTAAAACTCTAAGCCATGAAAATATCCTTAATAATCGGAATTACAGTAACCTTAATTGTATCCAGTTGCTTCAATAAAATTGCTGCCCAGAACAACTCTGTTTGGGGAAGTGTAGAAAACATAGAAGAACTTCTTAGCTCTGACGCATATCTAAATTTAGCTAAGCTGATGTCTTTAACAGAAAAACAAATTTTACCCAGTTCTAAAAATCCTATGCTACTGAAAGTGTATGAATTCAGTTGTAATTGCAACGAGGCTGACCTTTACACTGCCGTAACTCAGACTCCCGGAATACTGGGCGTAGAATATGGGCCAAACTTCAAATCACTTGTACTACCCAACGACTACAATACAGAATTTCCAACGATGTATGCCTTAGACTTAATCAATGCTGAACAAGCCTGGGAATCAACCCATGGAGATCCAAATATTATTCTTGGAATTTCTGACCAAAACTATGACGTCACACATGAAGAGCTTGTTGGCAATTATATTTATTACGACACTTTAAATGCTTTACCGTCTGGTCACGGAACAGCTGTGTCAATTACTGCAGCAGGAAATACAGACAATGGAGTTGGTCTAAGTAGTATTGGCCGGGATTTGAGGTTGGGATTGTATAGAATGAATTACAACGAAGTTTTGATTGCTGCAAATGCTGGTTCAAAAGTCATCAATATGAGCTGGACTTCTGGCTGCGAATTCAATATTTATCAGCAAATGGCCATAGATGAAGCATGTGAACTTGGAGCTTTTCTAATAGCCGCTGCTGGAAATGGAAGCACATGTGGAGGCCCCGATAGCCTCGTGTATCCAGCAGCTTATGACAATGTATTTGCAGTAACAAGCATTGGCCCAAACGACAATCACGAAAAATACATTGGCAACCCGAACTCTACCCACCAACACAACATTACGGTTGATTTAAGCGCTCCCGGATATGACATTCCGACCTCCGCTGCTCCCGGAGTATATGAACTAGAAAGTGGAACTTCTTTTGCAGCCCCATATGTGACAGGCACTGTTGGATTAATGCTGTCTGTGAATCCATGTATGTCAAATCCAGAAATTGAAAATATCTTAAAACTATCTTCTGTTGATATTGATGCATTAAACCCGAGTTACGCAGGATTAATTGGTGCAGGGAGACTTGATGCCGGGGCAGCTGTTGAAATGGCCTTCAATAGCGCAACAAATACCAACCCTTGTCCAATGTACACTAATTTATGTGAAGGAATTTTATTATGTGATCCTAGTCAAAGTGCTTACGCAGGGCCATGCCAAACGGTATTCTGGGGTTATACAGATGATTACGCTACAGTAGAATTAAATGGCTTAACATCTGGCGGAAATGGAGTAACAACAAGTACATGGACAGATCAGGATGGAAATTTAATGGGTACAGGAAATAGCATTTCTTTTCTTTCAGATGCTTCAAGTGTTAGTACAGCTGAATTTATCACTAATACCTACACCCTTACCCATACGGATGAATTTGGGTGTTCAGTTAGTAGCGATGTTAACGTAATCGTATACAACGTTAAATGTCCGAACCCATCTGGAAATCCTAAAGCAGAAAAAATCATTATTTGTGGCAAAGAAGGCAGAAGATGCGTACCCTACAATGCTGTCGAAAATATCTTAGCAGCATGTTCCGGATGTAGTCTAGGCCCTTGCAATGCCATTTCTAATTGCAAATCTAACACTGTCAGTAATGAATTTGAAACACCTTCGATAAAAATCTATCCAAATCCTTCTAAGGGAATTATAAATATTAGGACCGAAGAAAATCAAGTCATTGATAAAATTGAAATTTATAACCACATAGGGCAACTTATTGAAACTCAATCAAACCGTCCATTTTTTACAGTGGATATAACCAAACAAAAGGGGGGTATCTTCTTGATCAAAGCTTATTTCGGTAATCAAGTAAAATCTACTATTGTTTCCTATCTATAAAAAATCTTACTCTATAGCTTTTAAATGAAAAAAGGATAAGGCAACAATGATTTGTTGTCTTATCCTTTTCTAAAAAATTCATACTTGAGTTTACTAATCAGTAATACTTGTAGTTAATTTTTCTACTTAAAAAACGATTACGATGGTTTCAAACTTAGCTTTTCAGAAACCTGATGCGAGAAGTGAAATATTAAAATACACTACCTATTATTACCAATCAAAACAACAATTCAGCAATCTCTTTCTGATACGTTCTTCCAATTGGTATCTCTTGATTCATAACCATTAAAGCTTTTGTAGACTTGGTAGAAATCTTATCTATTCTAACAATATATGATCGATTTACTCGTACATAATCCAATTTATCAGGGATTGAATTCTCAAAATCGCTAATTTTCATTCGGGTAACAAAACGATTCTTCACTGTATATATTTCAAGGTAGTTTCCCGAAGCTTTCACAAACCCCACATCCAACGAGTTTATCTTAACAATGGATCCTTGTACTTTGATTTTAAACTGTTTCGATCTTGGAGATAATCTTTTTAGCAACATGCGTAATAACTCACGTACAATGTCTCTATTATAGGTTAACACACGAATTTTAAAAAAGAAATAAATAACAAGAACGACAACAACTAACACAGACAACAGAAACCATGCTGTTTTGTAAAATGGTGGGAATATAGTGAAGTCAAGTATTTCCTCATTCTGACTCCAATCTGTTCCTTTAGTTCTAGCTTGAATTACTAACCTATATGCTCCGTGCGCCAACGCCTTATAAGACACTGATCGACTAAACGACATGGTCCAGTCTTTATCAATCCCCTCCATCTTGTACCTGTATTCGACCGCTTCATTTCCACCATAAAAGATGGTATTGTAATTGATCAGAAGATCGTTCTGGTCGTGGCTAAGCTCTGATAATTCTTTTCCTTCTAGCAAACGACCATAATGATGTATTGTTTCAATCCTGAGTCGCAGGTCAATTGGTGAAGAAATCGCTTGAAGAGGTGGTTTTTGCATATAAAAGAGCCCTGACCTTGTACCAATCCAGACTTGCTCATTTTTCACGTGAACATCGCTTATGTAATTGTCCTTCAAACCGTCTTTCTTATTGTAGACATTTACATTAATGCTATCAGAATAAATACAAACTCTATTCAACCCATTATTCGTTGCCACCCATATCGTACTATCATTTTCAACAAATAGGTTATGTACTAAATTACTAGATAGACCATCTAGCATAGAAACCTGAATAATTGTATCTGCTGTTTTAACTACCAAACCATCCCCCATTGTTCCAAAAAACACACTGGAATCTGTTGATTTTATGGCCTCAATCCTTCGTTCAAGTGCAAAATGCGAATACTGATCAATTGACCCATTAAGAGTATCACAATAATACAAGCCAGATAAAGTCCCAATCCAAATACCATTTTCACCCCAGTCTATTGACCTCACCCGTACAGGATCCAAAACCGTTTTTTTTAGTTTTTCAGTTTCCGTATTAATCCAATATATTGCACCGTAAGAACCAAATAAAATAGGCTTGTTTTCATTTTCGGAGCTACAACCAACCCAGCCAGGGATATCTATTATTTGTCCCGAAAACAGCAATTTTCCACTGGAAAACAATGCATAATCATCAGTACTTTTATTAAATCCCGCAAGAAAAGGCACACCTAGTCCATTGTCGGCTAAGAAATTGGGCTGCTCATTAGTACATTCATAAATTTGGCCTTCATTTGTACCGACCAACACCTGACTATCCTTACCATTGGTAATATAAAATACAGATTTATCTATATCATATTTCCTTATTCTCTTGTCCTTTGCATAGAACACTCCATTATATAATGTAGAAATCCACAAACCACTGTGCTGGTCATGAAAGACATTGGTAACAGATTTATTGTTAAGGAATTTATGAACCAAATTTCCATTTAAGTCATATACCTGCATACCGCCCTTTCTTAAACCAATCCAGAAATAGTCCTTGCTAAATACACCCAGACCAATAATCGGTTTGTCCACAATGATCCTTTTGTATTTCAAGTCAGGCCCCTGAATAATTAATAAGTGTTCCATCGAGAATATTCCATGCTTATTGAGAAATCCCGTTTTACAATAAGAACCGTGCTCAGCACTGAACCAACATGTCCTTACCTCGGAATTCTTCAAAAAGTTAAAATCCAATACATCAGTAGAATCCGTTACTAAATAATAGGTTAATTGCTGATTGCCATTATTTTCGATAATCGACATGATACCTCCTGCTCCTGCTCCTTCTCTATCCCATACCCCATTCAATACCTTTCCGGCGCTATCGATTGACAGCACCCCTTCTACGTTTTGATACCCCAGGTGTATCGAACCATTTTCTTCAATAATCAAATCTTCAATGAGCCCACCAATAGAATACTTAACAAGTGAATCATTGTACTGATAAGATTTAAAATCTGCTAATTCAGGCTTAAAATAAAATAACTTGTTTTCGAAAGTAGAGCACCAAACATTTCCGTTTTTTTGCGGAAAGTATTTAAACACGGTGCTTGAGGGCAAGCCATTCCTTTGATCATATTGGACAAAGCTTTTTCCATCATATTTGGCTATCCCTCGATCAGTTGCAAACCACATATAACCCAGCTGGTCTTGAAACATGTAATATACTTGAGCGCTGGGCATTCCTTCCATAGTTGAGAATTGTCGATAGCTCAAATCCTGGCCTTTACCACTAAGGACAATAAAAATCATTGCTGCTATGTACAGTAATTGTTTCATCAAAACTGTATGCAAATTAGAAAAGGAAATTGATTACCTGCAGTATTAATGCTAATAATTATCCTGTTAGCTCTTGAGAATAACAAGATTCCTATTTTTAAATTTCGCGAAGAATAGCTACATTCTCCACATGAAAAACGCAATTACCAGAAAGGGTGAAAAAGCCGATATGCTTCAGGTACTGGCTCTAATTAATGAGCTTGCAGAGTATGAAAAAGCACCGAAAGAAGTACTCATTTCGGAAGAAATTTTGCTTGAAGAAGGGTTTGGCCTCAATAAAATATTTGACACTATTGTTGCAGAATTAGACGGTGAGGTCATTGGAATGCTTCTATATTATCCCGTTTTTTCAACTTGGAAGGGACGATCCATTTATCTTGAAGATTTTATAGTTTCTAAAAACCATAGGAGGAAAGGAATTGGACAACTATTGATTGATGCACTAATCGTTGAGGCTAAAGTAAGCCAAGCAAAAAAAATCAGGTGGCAAGTCCTCGATTGGAATACGCCTGCCATTAAGTTTTACCAACGAATCAATGCCACACTGGAAAACTCTTGGATCGATTGTACCTTAAGTTTTTCGTAAAAATCTAGGCTTACATTACAAAGCCACTCTATCAGACAAGTTATTACAGAAAGAAGCATGTTCATTTTAACCAATTGGACGCCACTTGTTAAAAAAGATGAGAACAGAATATTCGGCAGACTATCTATTCTATCTTTGTCAGCATTATGAAAGTTTTCAAATTTGGAGGAGCATCCGTAAAAGATGCCAAAGCGGTTAAAAATGTGAAACGAATACTTGATTTATATCCTGATAACAATTTATTTGTTGTGATTTCCGCCATGGGTAAAACGACCAATGCTTTAGAGGCACTTATCGCTGCTCATATTAATCAAACAGATTCCAGTCAGCTTTATCATAATATTACCCATTTTCATCAAGAAATACTGAACGAATTATTCCCAAATAATACTTCTGAAATATATCTGGAAGTAGAAAAATTACTGGAGCAAGTACACAAGATTCTTAATGAAGAACCAACTGATCATTACGACTACATTTATGATCAGGTTGTAAGTTATGGGGAGCTGCTATCGACAAAAATTGTAAGTGCATTTTTAAATGAAAATGGTATTAACAATACTTGGTTAGATGCAAGGAAAATCATCCGTACAGATAATACGTATCGCGAAGGGAAAGT
>JABJPZ010000271.1 GCA_018663635.1 Crocinitomicaceae bacterium | reverse complement strand
TCTTCAGGTCATAATTTTTGTCACTTAAATTTATGCAGTCACAAATTTCTGTTTGGTGCATAGATTTCGCTATTAATTTAGGATAGGATAGGTCATCATCAGTGCATTCATGCATTCTGGAAAGCAACGCCTTTTTTTCTGAAACTGTTACCCATTTTAGTCTATACTTATTATCGCATGCTTTTATTAACCCGGTATTAAACAGGTTGGCTTTTGCGCAATCGCAAACAGAGGGATTCTTGCAGATTTCTTTTTTTGCATCAAAATCTCTTTGGTCTTTTTCGGTCATGAAATCATAATCAAATTTCTTTGCACAAATTTTTTTTTGGTCAATATTTCTGTAATCCTTCTTAATGCAATCACAAACAGTTGGATTACTAATTGTTAGTAGCTTAACCGAGTCACCTTTATAATTGATATGATAATAAGTAGTTTCCTGACTATTTGTAATTGTGCTTATCAGTAATAGGAAACAGAGAAAATTTTGAGTCATTCGAAATATTTTTCAAAATCTCCTTCAACTGGGAGAACGCCGAGTAAAACCAGGTTATTGTCAAATTCGCAATACAGTGCTTTTTCTTCTTGTGTTTTTTTCTCCCAAGTACCATTAACTAATAAAAACTTTTTGTATCCCAAAAGTTTCTCGTGGGGAACACCTGTATTTGACGTGTCACTCTTTCCTTTAATCATTTTTAGTTTTGAGGATTTTATGACTTTATCAATGGATACATCTAATGTTGGCGTTTTTGACCATTCAGATAACAGAAAGTTTGCAAAAATATCCTCATCAAAGCTATTGTTCTTTAGGTAAAATTTTACCTTCTTAAGTATTGTTTTGAGTAGTGCACCTTTTTTTTCAGGTAATGCATTAATCATAGATGTATTAAGTTTGTCGTACGTGTGCGCATTCATTTTCTTTTGATAATTATAATCATCATCAAAAATCAAAGGATCTTGATGAATGAAATGTTCGAATAAGTCCAATTCGAATTTATCAATAGCTACAGAGAAGATTATTGTTACATCTTTGATCTTGTAATTTGGATAGAGAAGAAATTTAGTCTCTACAATTTTAAAATTATTTAGAGTATCCTTGATGCAATACAAGTGAGTAAGGTCATAGGTTGTAAAAATGTGCTTCTCTCTAATTATCTTGTCCTTGGTGTTAATCTGATTATCATTTTCTTGTATAACGCTGTCTAGCCTGCTCCCATAGTGCTGTTGCATTGTTGGTAGCATTCTTTTAATTTCATAAAGTTGTTCTAGCTCGACAATCTCTTGTGGTTTGTTGGAATAAAGAGATCCGAAAGTATAGGCTTTGTAGCTTGTTCCGTCTTGGTATTGTTTTGAAAGATAAGCAACAATACTGTCTTTTATTAATTCTTGTTTTTCTCTTTTTTCTGGTTCATTCTGCGCTATAGACGCGGTTTCGTATTCTTCAATGATGAAGCAACCTGTCAATACAAAGGTCATGAAGACCAATACAATTATTCTCGTCATGAACGATAAAGTTATTCAATTTCATTAATTTTATATCAAAAATCGCACCGTAATGTATTCCATTGCTAAAGTGCTTTTAGAATGTGATTTTTAGTTTTTAAATTTTTATTATATCAATTGTTCCGAAGAAAAATTAAATGGCATAGAGTTGGGTACAAAACCGATTTGTTACTGGAGGTCTCGCCTTTTAAGCCAAAGGCATTTTTAATTTCCGGTAAGAATCTAATTATCTGCAAGACAGAAAATGGATTGTTGAGTGCATTAGCAAATAAATGTCCTCATCATGGTAAAAAGTTGAGTGACGGATGGTGTGAAGACAATAAGATCATTTGCGCTTATCACCAATTCTCTTTCGATTTAGAAACTGGATTAGGTTGTGGAACTGGGGTTGATGTTTTTGATTTAGAATATCGAAAGGATGGCGTTTATGTGGGTATTCCTCAATGGAGCTTTTTGTAATAAAGGGGGAGGTTTTATCCTCCCCCTTGCTGAACTATAGTGCATGTGTTCTTCTTTTAAACAATTGTGCGAGCGAATTGCTTAGCAGAAGAATTACAATTAGCACCATTGCCAATGTGAAATAGAGTTTTGGTAAGAAGCCATCAGAAGGTGGTGAAGCGATTGGGACAAGTATCTCGTTTCGTTTAGAATCGTTCTTAATTAAGCTTTGGTAGCCCTTTACATAATGTGGTCGATCACTTCCTGTCCAACCGGTTAATGCCTGTAGCTCTGATAATTCATTTTGTCTCCTGTTTACGAGTTTGGAAAGATAGGCTTGTCCTTCATCGCAATCAAAAGGGCCTCGAGCTGGATTGGTGATAATGTATCTCCCTTGAAAATTTTCTTTGTTAGGTGTTACTTGAAAGAAAAGGTCTTGAGCAAATTTTTCTTGGCTATACCGTACATGAAGACGTGTAAAGTGAACGTTGCCATTCCAATAGACTCCGGCTTGTGAAAGATCCCTTGATATCGGAGGTGGTCCAACGCAAGGGTCGCATTTCATACCTCGAAAACTTGGTGAGACATTCCAAGCATATTCAAGAAAAACGGCATTTCTTCCTTGATATTTATAAGCTTTGTTAAAAAGGTCTTTGTAGAAGGAGCTAAAATTATCTCTAACAAAGGTTGGCACATTTCTATTAGTAGGAATCTCTACAGTTCTGTAATTGGTGCATTCAATTCTTCCCTTTTTGGTAAGTCCATATACAATCATGTCTTGATCTCCATCTGCATTGGCCATTCCAAGTCGAATGGGTAGCATGAACTTAGGTGAGTTGAAACCAATCTGTAGAGGGCTCATGGTACCCGTTCCTTTTTGTGCTAGACGATCAGCATCAACTTTGACCACAAAGAACTTTAAGTTATTTTTGATGTAAGGATCAAGAACGGCTGCAGCAGTACCAGGAATTTTATAACCATTTTCGGTCAGCCATTGTTTTAATCCTGTCGATTCTTTAGCGGAAAGAATTAAAATATCGTATTCATCTACCTTGTATTCTGCTTCAACGGTTACTTTGTATTTTTTATCGTTTTCTAGATTTCCAGCGGATCTCATTGACATTTCACTTACGGGTGCCATGTCCATGAGCATTATTTCTTTATCGACAATTCTGTAACATGGATTATTGTCGTGATATTCAACTAATCTGGGGCCTGAATAAGCGTCTAGTTTGTTAAAAACACTTGGATTTACAGTTCGTATATCCTGTCGATTAAGAACCACAGGAACTGGAACGACCATGGCAAAGTCTTTCACATCACCTTTAAAATCATTGCTCATAGTTACTACGGTATAATCACCGTCTCTTACCAGTATTACCTGAGAAGTTTTGTTGAATATTTTCGCATCCGCTTTGGCTACATAAAACCCACAGAAGGCGAAGAGTTCTGCACTGGTTACGACTAACAGTGCTAATAATACGTACTTTTTCATATCACTTGTTTTTTAGAATTAATAGTTATGTTCATGTGTTCAGGGAGCCAATTAAACCGAGCTCCTTTGAATAATGTGTTAATGAGTATGGTAAACGGTGTCGCAATAGTCAGTGCCCATATAGGGGCATCGTAGGCTTGCAACCAGTTCGTGAGGTAAAAAGTTAAGCCGCCAACGAGACAACCGTAAATCAACCTTCCTTTGAATGATCTAGGAGTTGTCATGGGGTCGGTAATCATGAAAAAGGCAAAAAGTAATATGGTTCCACTAGAGAATTTTTGAAGAAACACCCACATATTATCGTTGAAATAGATACATGTTCTAAAAAATTCTAGTGTCATTAAGGTGCCCAAAAATGCAAGGCTGGTACCAATTCTGCCTACTTTTAGTAGTACCAGTAGTGCACAAGCAATAAAGAATACTACCAATAAGTATTCGTTGCCCCATTTACCTGGGCTTACCCACGCGTCATCGGTGAATAATAGACAAAAAACAATACCAAATAGTGAGGGGTTAAAAATGTGTTTTTTATTCAAACGAAGTAAAAATTTACTTGCAATTGATAGGATTCCGCAAAGGGCAAAAGTCCAAAGAGAGTTTGCACTAAATAGTAAACATAAACTGAGTGCGGTAATAATGGCACTTTTAACAGATGGCTTAGAAACACTAAGTAAGAAATTGCAAAATACTTGGGTGATTAAACAAGCCGAGAAGATGACCGCATAGCTTGCGAAATTATTCCATTGTAGATTCCATACTCCATAAAGGAGAAAAATAGAGAGCCAAAGTATTTGAAAATCTCTTGCGTCTTTGAAAAGTTTAAAGATGTTTTTCTGTTCCATATGAAATACTGTACAGACGACATTCGAGTTGGTTCAAAACGATCTGGTTTTCTATTGTAAAATACTGGGGTTGATTCGATTACGAGATCCAAGCCTTTCTTTATAGACTCTCCAAAATTCACAGACCAGATAGAATTGCCAAGCGGATTATATTTAGTAATAAATATATCGAGGTCTCAATAGACGTAAGCTCTGAGTTCTCTGATTTAGAGTTGCAGTCTGCGGTTCCATCAGCTCCCGGGAATAAATACTTTACCTAACTGGTTTGCAACATTGGAATAGTTTTTTTCATCGCTTGTTGCTCCAAAATTTTTAGGCTAATCAAATACATAAAGGTATTGAGAAAAGTAAGTGGAGGGTAACAAGAAAATGCAGGCAATTACAGGTAGTTTCAAGTTAATCAAGTTTCGTTTTTAGTAACAGGGGTAGATGGGATTAATTATACCGTGTTTGCTAGTAACTACAATTTTTCTTTTGCCCAAGACTCGAAATCGAAGTAGAAAAATACGTTTTTCTCAAATGGGACCGTTTTCAATAAACCCAGTTCATATGCCAGTCGTTTGTAGTGCAGTTTTACTGCGCTTGATGTGTTTTTGATCTCCATTCCTTTCACGAAGGCTAAAATTGTTCTTTCGAACTGAAACTTCCTTTTGACCTTTACCAAAGCTCTCCTTAGTGATTCTAATTCTGAGTTCAGCAGCATCTCGTCTCCGAGCTCCAGCAGAATGATCAGATAAAAGATCCGGATCATAAAGAATGCTTCTTCTTTAAGCTGATTTTTATAGGTGCTTAGAAATGTCGTTATGATCTTCTTAGTTTGATGGTATTCTCCGGAGCCCATTAGAGCAGTTGCTTTTTGAAAAATAGAATAAAACTGTTCTTGTGGCAGCACCCCTTGTTTAGTGATCTTATTTTCGTGGTGTGCTACCCAATTTTCATTTTCCCTGATCATTTCCACTGCCTTTTGATATTGAAGTGAGGTGTTCAGAAGAATTAGTCTGAGTAAATAACCAATGTAGTTCCGGTAAGGATTGAGGCTCTTTGTACTAACATTATATTTTTCGAACTTCACAAGATGAGCTTCTGCGTCTGAGTGTTTGCCTGATCTGATATTCGTTAAGACTTGATTGGCCATTATCCGGATGTACAGGTCTTCACGGTTTGCCAGTAGTCCTTTGTTCCCTTCCAGAATACGCCCTGCTTGAAGCATATTCTTATATGAGTTGTCATAGTCACCTATGAGGTACTCTGCAGTACCAAGTATAAAGTGTCTCAGGAGTTTTGATTGTCTGGTTCGAGCGTTCTCTTCTGTGTTCAACAGTTGGTTGTCAAGGAAACTGCTAACTTGTTGATATTCTTCTGCATTTCTAGTGCCTTCTAATTTGTCGTTGAGTAAGGTCACCTCTAAGTAGAGCTTTTCGTAGGCCAGCTCTATGCTTTGTTGTTCGAGGATCTCATGTACACGTTGATCCCAGCTGTTCAAATGATCTTGTATTGCTGTTTTATTTGTTGTGCGTGATAGGAGTCGTGTTTGCTCGTGAAAAATGGCAACTGCCTCCGGGTATCGATCGTTAGCGTTTGCTTTTCGATGAGCCTGTTTCAGCTCTTTGTTGGCGTGATTCCAAAGCTCTTTGTTTTTAAGTAATCGGTAGTTCTGGATGTGAGCATTGATCTGATTTTGAGGAAGTGTTTTGAAATGATAAGCACGCATGGTTTCCAGTATTTTATGCTGAAGCTGTTGTTTGAGCTGAGCAAAATGACGTTCTCCAAATTTCTGGCGGCATGCTTTTTCATTATATTTTTTTGAATCAACAATGTGATGAAATAGTTCAAGATACTTTCCCGAAGATTGATGTGCTAAAGAAAGACGTGCGAAATATCG
>JABJPZ010000270.1 GCA_018663635.1 Crocinitomicaceae bacterium | reverse complement strand
TAGCGGAAAAAAGGCAACAGCAAAACAAGCGAAAAGGGAATAAGAAGCGCTAGGTTTTGTACGTAATTTACCCTGACAGAATAATTATATGCAAAAGATTTTACTCGGTATTCTAGTTGTATTTTCTTTAAATGGCTTTGGGCAAGGTGGTGGAGAAACTTGTGCAACTGCCACTAGCATTGCGTCCATTCCATTCGTGGGCATTGGAACAACGTCAGGATCCAATGATGATTTATTCGCGTCTTGCCCTGATGTTTCTAATACAGGCGGTGCTCCAGACGAGGTGTACACCTATACAACAGACAGCTCATTTGAATACATCAACGCTAGCCTTTGTGAAGCAATCACTGATTATGATTCTCAACTTTACATTTTTGAAAATAACTGTCTCTCAACACCAGTGTGGTGCCAAGAAGACGGCTGTGAATCTCCGGCTTATTCTTCACCCTATAACTCTCGAATTGATGCCGTTGTGTTGCAGCCAAATACCACATATTATTTTGTTATTGATGGCTACTCGTCCGGTTCGCATGGAAATTATCAATTAGACTTAAGCACGAGTACGGCCTTATCTGAGCCAGATTCAAGTTTGATCCCTTTAATTGCAATCAATACTTATGGAATTCCTATTCCAGACGAACCCAAGATTAATGCAATAATGGGTATCGTTAACAATGGTTCAGGCAATTACAATAGGCCAACAGATCCCTACAACGAGTACTTTGGGAATATTGGTATAGAGCAACGAGGGTCTTCTTCTGCAATGTTTCCGAAAAAAGGATACGGTCTTGAAACCAGAGACAGCACGGGGAGCAATAATAACGTAGCCTTATTTGGTATGCCGTCAGAAAATGACTGGGTATTGCATGGCCCATACTCGGACAAATCTCTTCTAAGAAATTTTCTTGCCTACTATATGGGTAGTCGGCTTTATAATTATTCCCCTCGAACGCAGTTCTGCGAATTATTACTGAATCAAGAATATAAGGGAGTGTATTTATTTCAAGAAAAAATAAAACGAGACAAAGGAAGAGTAGACATTGCCAAACTGGACAATGACGATATTGCAGGCGACTCCTTAACGGGCGGGTACATCATTAAAATTGACAAAGCTACTGGAGCTAACAATGATTCATGGGTCTCTCCCTACCAAAGCAATTCGTTATTCCCGAGTGATATTGAATTATTCTATCATTACCCAGAGCCCGATGATATCATGCCATCACAGAAAACTTATATTGAATCATACATTACCGCTTTTGAGGATGCATTAGCTGGTCCTGACTATTTAGACAGTACGAACGGCTATGCACGTTTTATTGACGCCAACTCTTTTGTTGATTATTTACTTCTGACCGAAGCGTCTCGTAATGTAGATGGATATCGATTAAGCACCTTTTTATATAAAGACAGAGACAGCAAAAACGGTGCGCTATTTATTGGCCCACCCTGGGATTACAATTTAGGATTTGGCAATGTAGATTACTGCAATGGTGAACGTACAGATGGATGGGCGTTCCATTTCAACAATATTTGCCCTTCAGATGACTGGCAAATTCCGTTTTGGTGGGACCGTATGTTAACAGATGCTGCATTTATCAATCGAATGCAGTGCCGTTGGCAAGAGCTTCGTTCTGGCCCTTTTCATCTCGATTCAATATGGTCAGTTATTGATAGTGTTGGACAATTACTATACGAACCGGCAAATAGAAACTTTAATCGCTGGGAAGTACTTGGATCCTATGTTTGGCCCAACTATTATGTCGGTTCCAACTACACGGATGAATTAAACTATTTAAAAAATTGGATTTCTGATCGATTTATATGGATAGATAATAATCTTCCCGGGGCCGCGATAAACTGTTCGGAAATATTGTCGGTTTATTCTACTGAAGGCAGTTTAAAATGTAGCCTGTTTCCTAATCCGTTTACTACAGACTTTCAAGTAACCGTTAAAGGATTTTCTACCAATACTAAATTTGAAATTGTTGTAATGGACCTTTTGGGGAATGACATATTTAGAAAAAATTATGAATCAAATTCCGAAATGATTTTCTATTCTGGCCCTATTGACAAACTTTCATATTTATCATCAGGAATCTATCTGGTAACTGTAAATTCATCTTTACATTCGAACACCATTAAGTTGGTTAAAAATTAAAATTGCCTGCTATTTTCCCCTTTCTAAAAGAATGCTTCATCGAATTTTTATTTTTTTAAAATCTATAATTCACTGTTTATGTAGCATATATATGTTTTTAATCGTTTACAAACGACTAAATATCGCGTACTAACCGAGTCAGTTTTTTTTCTCGCCATTTCTTTGCACCGATGATTTGAATAACCAAAAATCTCAGTAAAATTCCGCGGCTAGAGTCTCTTGCTTATAACCGCGACAACATATATAATTAACTTTTAAAATGAAACACATGACAAATTTGAGAAACAAAGTACAGCTAATTGGAAACCTAGGTCTATCCCCAGAAGTCAAAGAATTTGAAGATGGAAAGAAAATGGTGAAATTATCTATTGCCACCAACGACTCGTATAGGAATCAAAAAGGAGAACTAATAAAAGAAACTCAATGGCACAACGTAGTAGCCTGGGGCAAAGCTGCCAAGATTGCAGAAGATTATCTTGAAAAAGGAGCGGAAGTATGCATAAGTGGTAAGCTAACTACTCGATCATATGAAGATGCTGAAGGAAATAAAAAATACATTTCCGAAATCGTCATGCAAGATTTATTGATGTTGGGAAGTAAGAACTGAACTTCCATTTCCTATTCAAAATTTCTTGACAAAAGGGAGCCGCTAGTGCTCCCTTTTTTTGTTCAATTTCTTCTGAAACACCTGTTATTAAAGCATTCCTCTTGATTTCATTTCAAGGTATTTGTTGATTACAACAACTGATAAATTTTCTGGTCTTGTCAAAATACTTTGAATCCCGTATTTACTCAATTCCCTTACAATTCCTTCTTTTTCCAATGCGAACTTAGCACTGATCGTCTTTTTATAAATATCATTGATATTTGAAACGTCCATTTTAGATTGCTCGTTTAAACCTGAATTTTCAAAAAAGACAACCACCAAAAGGTGTTGCTGGTTTAGCCTGCGGAAAATTGAAATAGTTCTTGACATGGCATTAGCACTCTCAAAATTGGTAAATAACAAAAGAAGACTTCTTCCCTTTATGTAGTTTCTTGTTCCATAATACAGTCTTTCAAAATTAGGGTCTAGGAATTCCGTCTTTTGACGGTACAAAACCTCCATTATTTTAGCAAGCTGGCCAGAGTTTCGTTCTGCGGCAACACGCGCTCCCAGTTTATCACTGAATGTAATCAGGCCAGCCTTGTCTCCCTTTCGAAGAATAATATTTGACATAGATAATGCCGCATTGATAGAATAATCTAGCAACGTCATTCCATCAAATGGCAAGCGCATGGATCTACTCTTATCTATAACACAGTACACTTGCTGCGATCGTTCATCCTGATATTGATTCACCATGAGCTCACCTCTGCGGCTTGTGGCTTTCCAATTAACGGTTCGATAATCGTCTCCTTGAACATAGTTTTTAATCTGCTCAAACTCATTATTATTACCCAACCTTCTAATTTTCTTGATGCCCTGAAATACAGCTGTTTTTGAAAACACCTTTAGCTCTTGACCTTTCATTTGAATAATTGACGGATAGCAATGTGCTTCTATTTCTTCTCCAATAGCAAAACGACGTTCGGCAAACTGCAGCATTGAAGAAACAAACACATTGACCTTTGTCCATTTATATACTCCACGCCGCACTGGCCGTATCGAATAAGATATCGTCTGTTTTTGTCCTGGTAAAAAATTAAGGTGTTCTTGATTATTTCGTATTTGAAGCACATCAGGTAATTCATCGATTACAACCGTATTCACTTGAATTGTATAGGAACTCGATAAAATTATTTCGATGTGATTGTCATCCCCCAAAGAAAGCCGCCTATTGAATTTTCTTTCCGCTTTTATCTCTCCGTTTACCAAAAAAAGAATAAAAACATCTACCATTGTTAGTGCTAAAAACAAGCCAAGCACTCCTTGTGAAATGGGAAACAATAATGCATAGTTATAGCTAATTATAAATAGAATAATTACGATCAAAAAGCTGATGTAAAATCTCGAAGTAAAATATAGTGCTCTAACGACGTTAAACATTTATCTCGGAACCTCTATCTTTTGAACGATTTCTTGAATAATATTCTGCGCAGTCATTCCCTCCATTTCTGCTTCCGCGGTTAAGATAATTCGGTGATTGAGTACATGAAACGCAACATATTGCACATCATCAGGTATTACAAAATCTCTACCACGCATTGCTGCAAGTGCTTTAGATGCTTTCATCATGGAAAGTGAAGCTCTTGGAGACGCTCCCAGATAAAGCTTTCCATGAGTTCTTGTTTCAAGTGTAATTTCGGCTATGTATTTTAAAAGCTGATCCTCAATCCTGATCTGTTCCAACAACCTCAAAATAGACTTAATGTCATCAGCACTAATTATTGGTTTTATAGAAGATATGTCCGGAGCCGACAAGTTGTTTCTGTACCGGTCAAGAATTCTATTTTCCTCTTCTAGCGTTGGGTATTCTAAATTAACTTTAAATAAAAATCGGTCAAGCTGTGCCTCAGGTAAACGATAGGTTCCTTCTTGTTCTACTGGGTTTTGTGTAGCGACAACTAAGAAAGGAAACTCCATGGGATAGGTAGTGCCATCATAAGTTATTTGCTTTTCTTCCATCACCTCAAATAAGGCAGCTTGTGTTTTAGCTGGAGACCTGTTTATTTCATCAATAAGAACAATATTGGTGAAAATTGGCCCTTTTTTAAACATGAAATCACTCGTTTTCATATTGAAAACAGAAGTGCCTATGATATCAGAAGGCATCATGTCTGGTGTAAATTGAATTCTCGAAAATTCAGAGGAAATCGTTTTCGCCATTACTCTTGCACTAAGTGTTTTAGCGACACCCGGAACGCCTTCTAGCAAAATATGGCCACCAGTGAAAACCCCAATTAACAATAGATCAATCATTTCATGTTGACCAATAATAAAGCGTTCCATTTCCGATCTAATCTGTTCAACCTTAATGGTTACTGGACTAAGATCAATCAAACTAGATTTGAACTTATCATCGACAACTGGACTCTCTGTAGACTTATTATCAATCGCTGTATCCTTTGATTCTTTTTCTACACTCTCTATGTCTGGAATTTTATGCTCCAGATTCGAATTGAGTCCTTCCGTTTGCTCCTCTTCATTGGAGGAGTTGTTGTGTTCAGTATCTTTCATTAATTACAATTTTTGTAAAAGTTATCAAGGTTTTCATGCAATTTGATTAAAAACGAGTCATTTATATTATCATTTTTTTTCGCATAACGAAATGCCGTAAAAATTTGTTCTAACTGCTTTTCGTCTATCCCAGACTTTTTTGATAGCCCTTCTATAAATTGATGGTCCGGATTAGTTGTATTTAAATAATATTTACTTCTAATAAAATCTAAGAAAAGCACTTCTTGATGTCTAATTAATTTATCATGTCTTCGCTCCTGGTAGTAAAGCTGACTTACAGTATCTGCAAATTCTACTGTTGAGTTGGTGCGTTTTTCCGCTACCGAAACGATTTTTCGCCTTCTCTTTGATTGAAATAGTATATAGAAAATTAATCCTGTCAACAATAAATACAATGCCCACTTTAAAGAATTAGCACTCAAAATAAATTGCAAGGGACTATCTCTTCTTTTCCCGTAACTACCACTGCCTCCACCTTCGCCCTGGGCTGATTCTTCGTTTCCTTTTTCTGCCAAGTACTTCCTTGAATTTCTTCCATTAAGCTCGTGCCAATAAACATTCCCTCTAGGCAAATGACTAAAAACTCTCTCCGCATACGCTAGGCTTTGATTATCGCCCATCAAAATTCTATTGATAAACATCAGGGGCTCCGTGTGTAAGAAAAGTTGTCCCTCACCTATGTTAATACGTATACAAATAGGGTGAGCTTTTCCGCTATTATCATCACACATGGTAGCAGCACTTACTACTGCATAATCATTGTATTTAAGAGATTCTATATTCCAAAAATGCCAGTAATCTTCATAGCTCTCACCGTTATTTGACTCATAAAGCCAATGGTAAGACGCTGGCAGCAACAATGAATCATTTAAAAAATTCACATTCATGCATTTATCAAATTGATTGGCATATTCGTCTCCCCAAAAAAGCTGATTTTTTAAGGAGTATCCAATGTCATTCGCGCAAATAAAAGCGACATTACCTAGCTCAACAAATGCCAACAATTCATCTGCATCTTCGTAATCCAAATAGCTTCCGTCACCCAAAACAATATAAATATTAGGGAATGCATTGGTGCTCTTTTTTGGTAAATTGGCAGCAATCGGAGAGCGCATTGGTTTCATCTTCTTGGCCTTGTCATAGCTTTTAAAAAGATGATGGATTAAAAACATGCCATCTGGATTGATTGGAATAGGTCGTCTATTATTTGGGTTAAACTCATTGTGTTTATTATCGCCTCCCTCCTGCTCTGTTTTTTCGTCAACAGCCTGCTCTTCTTCTTTAACGTCTGCCCCAATCCAAAAAAACAAAAGGACGAAGACAACCAAAATCAGCGTAATTGTACCGTATTTCATCCAATTGCTCATCTATCGTGTGCTATTAAATCTGTAAGCATGTTTTTAAAAAAGGGCTCAACTTCATGATACTCCTCTTCTGATACACTTCTTTTTCCGTACCAAACAATCTCGTAAATACTGACTGCTTTTCTAAAACTTTTATAAAAAGGTCTCTCCTTCATTTCTCTCAGATATAGTAGATTGGTTTTCTTTTTATTCCAGACAATCCATTCTTTTTGAGTTAGGTCTTTTAAAATAAAAATGAAGTATATCCTGATCGCTTTTCTAAAGTCCTTTTTGGCAATAGCCGCCTCTAACATTCTCTCCAATTCAGATTTTGGAATTTCAGTTGGTGCCAGATCATCCATGAATTCTTTTGTAATGGAGGATTCTTTGTTGTTTCGGAAAAATAAATAGGCTACTGCAACAGCAAGAACAATAGAAAGCATGATAATAAGAAATAACCCACTGCCGCTATTCTGATTTTGATTAAAACTTCGTTCGCGCACACTTCTTTGTTCTCTTTCTAAACGCTGAACTTCTTTATAATCCTGTTTGCGAAAACGCTCGTAATTTCCGTATTCTCCTTCATAGTAACGATCCCAATCATCCACAAATTCTCCATCGTCCGCATCATAACTCCTTCCCCAATAGCCCTCCTCGTTTGGATTCTTTTCAACATACCTTTCTGGATCAAAATCAGGATCTAAATTATCCATATCTGCCACCACAAGCCCTTTAGACTTTAGAATCATTAGCTTTTTGATCTTTTCGTATTCTTCTCTATCAAAAGGAACAATTTTAACCTCATTATTGATATATTCTTGGTGTGAAAGACCGAAATCATTCGCTGATTCAATGGAACTTTGCCCTAGAGCAAGTGTTGCCACCATGAATAATAATGTGCCACTAATAATCTCCTTCACCCGGTGTCTCATACAATCGACTATTTTTCCCAAAAGAATTCAATCTTTCAAACAGGCCATGCGCTTCTTCCCGTTCTATTGTTGAATAATAAAGAAAGACAAAAGCGAGCGTAAACAAAGGCAATATTAGATGAATAATCATTGCGTAATAGCAACCATCTACAATATTGTAAACCGCTTCAGGGCTTTCTGCTTGAGTTTCAATAAACCATCCTAATACTTCTGTCTTGAAAATT
>JABJPZ010000269.1 GCA_018663635.1 Crocinitomicaceae bacterium | reverse complement strand
GGGAATCCTGATATACCATCCTTTTGACGAATCCGAGGAAACTCATCTCTTCTCCCTGATAGAATTTTATGTGCATAGGCTTGATGACCTACATCCCAAACAATTTGATCTTGTGGCGTATTAAAGACTTTATGCAGCGCAATAGAAAGTTCTACCACACCCATACTTGAGCCAAAATGCCCAGCATTATTAGCCATTACCGAAATAATCAATGTCCTGATTTCATTTGCTAGTTCAGAAAGCTCAACTAAAGTAAGTTCCTTAAGCTGGCTTGGATGGTTCACGATATGTTCTGTCAATAACGCCACAACGTTGCAAAGGTAAGAACTAAATAAATTTTATTTTGAAATGCCTCATCATATGCCACTCCGCATTGTCCATCCACCTTTTTTGAATACCCATCGCTTTAATCTGAAAAGCAAATAATACGTTACCGGAATAACCACCAACGTTAAGAAAGTGGCAAATGTCAATCCGTAAATAATTGTCCAGCTCATAGGGCCAAAAAACATAACATTATCTCCACCCACAAAAATTCCAGGATCATTCGTTGAAAACCACGCTACAAAATCTATGTTCAATCCCGTAGCAAGTGGTAGCAAGCCTAAAATTGTCGTAATCGCCGTGAGCAAAACCGGCCGTAATCTCGTTTGTCCACCTTTTATTATTGCATTTTTAACTTCCAAAACTGGCAGCTGTTCAGTTTCAGAAAGTCCAAGCTCTTCTTTTCGTTGTTTTCGCAACAAATTGGTATAATCAATCAATACAATAGCATTGTTAACGACAATCCCTGCCAACGAGATTATGCCAATCATCGTCATAATAATAACAAAATCTTGTCTGAACACAACCAATCCTAAGAATACGCCTGTTAAGCTTAAAACCACAGCAAGTAAAATAATAGCGGGCGCTGAAAACGAATTGAACTGTGTTACAATTATCAGCAAAATGAGAAAAATAGCAATGGCAAGTGCTGTACTTAGAAATCCCATTTCCTTCTCTTGTTGTTCCATTTGACCCGTAAATTTTGCATTAAAACCATTGGCTGAAAACTCTTCACCGGCATCTGATTGAAGGAATCGTTCTAATTCAACCTTCATTTTGGCAACGACTTCCGTAGGGTTGGCTCCTTCTACTACGCCTGAAGAAATGGTAATCATATTCTTTAAGTTTTTTCTTTTTACTGACCCATAAGTAACCTTCTTTTTAGGAGGGTTCACTACCGAACGAATTGGCACGCTTAATTTCTTACCTCTATTGTTCATGAAAATAATTTTTTGATCCAATAGTGCGTCTATATCCCCTCGAAATTCTTTGCCAAAACGAAGCGCTACATCGTAATTTTTATCCCCTTTCTTAAAGGTTGCAATGTCTTTACCAAACAATGAGGTTCGCAACGCCTGAGCAATGCCACTAGTTGATACTCCTGCTGCGTTTGCCTTCTCTTTGTCTACAATAATGGGCAGCTCCATCTTGCCCGTTTCTACATTTAATTTAAGTTTTGCCACCCCGTCTACAGGATTCAGTTCTAAATGTTTTTTTACGGACTCAGCTTTTCTTAAAAGCTCTAAATAAGGTAAGTCTGGCCTTCCAGTGATTTCAATATTAACAGGGGGTTCTTGAGGTGGGCCTTCTTGATTTTTATCTGCTACTATTTTTACGTCCAAACTAAAGGGAGCATTTAAAACTGCTGTGTCAAGCATCTTTTTATAATCACTTGTCTCCCGGCCATTTCTATCTTTAAACTCCGTGAATGAAATGGTAATTCTTCCCTTGTGTGGTGTAGATCCAAATTGCGGCCCTGCCATTGGATCACTAGTCCCTTCTCCAACTTGTTCTATGACGGATTCGATGAAAATGGACTGCCCTGTTGTATCCTTCTCTTCACTTACCTCCTTTGCGAAAAAAGCAGCAGTTACATCATCTACTATTCTCTTTGCTTTTAATGTCGTTTCGTTTGTTTTAACAATCTCAGTGCCAATAGGGTGTTCAATAAAGACGTTTACATATTGTGGTTGATTTTCCGGGAAAAATAAAATCTTAGGAGGAAGGACACCTACTAAAACAAAAGAAATAATCAGCAAGGTAAATGTTCCGACTAGGACCCAGATAGGCCTCCAGTGTTTAAGACTCTTCGTTAAAAAATTAGAATATCTTCTTTCGAATGATGGCAAAATTCTTTGCTGGAAAAATCGAGTTCCCGGTGATAAAAGGAATAAATTCAGTATGGAAATCCCTCCGATAATCAAAAATAAATTGCCCAAGCCAATAGACCCTGTCATTTGAAACAGAATACCCATTCCAATTCCAATTGCACCTATAAACATCACGATTTTTGCTCTTGGTTTTTTTTGCTCTACTTTCATTGCAACCGCCGTTAAAACAGGGTTGATCACAAGGGCGACGAACAAGGATGATCCTAAGACAATCATCAAAGTAATTGGCAAGTACTGCATGAACTCCCCCATAATACCTGGCCAAAGTGCTAGTGGAACAAAGGCGGCTAAAGTAGTAGCTGTAGATGCAATTATCGGCCAAGCAACTTCTCCCACACCTTTTTTCGCAGCTTCAATTCGAGAATGTCCTTCGTCCATCCATCTATACACATTTTCCACCACAACAATACCATTATCCACAAGCATTCCTAATGCCAGGACCGAGGAAAAAAGCACCATTATATTTAACGTTACACCAAACGTATTTAACAATGCAAAGGACATAAACATAGATAGGGGTATCGCAATCCCAACAAAAAGTGCATTCCTCGAACCCAGAAAAAAGAGAAGTACCAAGACAACTAAAATAACACCGAAAATGATGGAGTTTTCAAGATTACTAACTTGATCCCTTATTTTAATACTTTGATCATTTGTATAAGATATTTCGATGTCTTCAGAAATTACTTTTTCTGCAACTAAGTTTGCTACTGTAGATTTGACTTTGTCGATAGCTTCTAGCAAATTTTCCCCTCCCCTTTTCTGTACATCTAACATAACGACTGGAAATCCATTCTGTCGCGCATAGCTTGTCGTGTCAGCATCTCCAAAATAAATGTCTGCAACTTCATATAAATGCACACTGTTACCCTCTTCGCTTTTTACTACCAAACTGTCAAACTGATGTGCTTTTTTAAACTTTTCACCTACAATTACGGCTTGATCTACCCCATCAATTGAAAGGTTACCAGCCCCCATATTCATGTGGCCTGCTCGAATAGCGTTTTCAATGTCACTAAAACTCACCCGTTTCGCTTCCGCATCATCCCGTCTTATTTCGATGTTTAACTTCTGCTGTTGAACACCACGAATATTCACCTCAGAAATAGACTCTATCGCTTCAATTTCTTCTTCTAAAATTTCCGCTTTAGAATTGAGCTTATCAACTGGGTAATCTCCCGAAAGATTAATATTCACAACTGGGAATTGAGTCACATCCATTTTTTGAATGGTTGGCTCCGAAGGCAAATCTTTCGGGAATTCCTTATCAGACCGGGCTTCTTTCACCGCATTATCTACCAACTCTTTCGCTTCATCAGGTGTTACTACAAAATTAAACTTGACTTGAATTGATCCAAAGCCTTGAATTGATGTGGAAGTGATTTCATCAATGTTTTTAATGGTATTAATTTCATTTTCAATTGGCCTGATAATTTTCTCTTGAATTATCTCTGGTGAATTTCCGGGATAAGGAACTCCGACATAAATTTCTGGAATTTGAATTTCTGGAAAACTTTCTCTTGGCATGGAGAGGTAGGAAATTAACCCTCCAATTACTACAATTACAAGAATCAGAAATACCGTTTTTCTATTGTTAACCGATAGTGTAGAAAGGCCGAATTCTTTTTTTAAATTCCCTTTATCTGATTGGTCAAAATTCGAGTTTTCTTGGTTTTCCATAATGATTACTGATTTATCAATTCCTCTACCGCAAGTCCATCATAAACCGATTGGCTCCCTTGATTGATTACATTCATGCCTACTGACAGACCGCTCTTAATTTCGGTAAATCCACCATAAGTCATTCCCGGTTCAACAGCCATTGATTTAACCAAAAAATGCTTGTCCTCTTTTTGTCCAACAAATACAATGTCTCTACCTTTAGAATCTTGCGTAATTGCACTTGAGGGCACCACAATTGCCGAATCCTTTACGTAATCTCGAATTCTAATTGTAGCAACCAAATTCGGGATGAACTGGTCATTTCTTGGCAAATTCACACGAATTTTTAGCGTTCTATTTGTTGGATTAACAAACCTTCCAATACTTGAAATTTTCAAATTATCTACCACTACGTCTAAAGCGCTAAAGGAAACAGAAGCACTATTTTCGGTATTTAGCCTACTCAAATAAAATTCAGATATATCTGCAGCTACATGCACTTTTTCAAGACTAATTAATCGTGCTACCGGAACACCCGGTGGAGAGAGCTCTCCCACAACAGGGATCAAGTCCTCAATATATCCTGTAAAAGGAGCAACTAATGTCGACTTTCCCGCTTGAGTCCTGAGCGTTTCAAGGGTTTTTTGCAGTGTTTTGTATTGTCCTTCTGCTTGCTTTACATTAAACTCTGAGGCAACTCCCTGATCATATAGTGACTTCTGTTTATTAAAGTTGTATTCTGCCAAAGTCAGTTGTTCTTCAAGTTCATTGATATTTGAAGCAATAAGAGCAGCATCAAATGAAGCAATAACTTGCCCTTTATTAACAATCTGCCCCTCCTCGACGTTTAATGCCTTTACAACCCCTCCAACTTCAGGAATTAAGAGGACATTTTGATCTGACTCAACATAACCTTGCGCGGCAAAATAGTGCTCAAATTGAGCCGTCGCTGTTTCAAACAGCGTCACTTTAGGATAGATAACCCTCTTTACAGTGTCCAGTTTCTTAATTCTAAGATCTATTTGTTTGATAGAGTCTTGAAACCTCGACTTATCCGCTTTTAATTGAACAAGTGTAGCGTTTTCATTCGAGCTATTATCGCAAGCTTCAATCAAGCTTAAAGAGAGAATAATTAGCGCACTAAACTTAATGTATTTCATGTTTCCAAGTTTTAGAGTAGACTTATTCATTTACAGTTAATTTATCTAGTTCGAGTTTTGATTTAAGCATCTGATATGCTGAATTAATATAATCCGATTGAGCTTGTATAAATTGGTTTTCAATTTGTGTGAAATCAGTACTTGATATGATTCCCTCTTTAAATTTAATTTGACCACTATTCAATATTCTTTCCGCTATAATCATTCCTTGCTTATTACTCTGCATCAAATCCCAGGATGCTTTTAAATTTACTTTTACATTTTTTACTTGCAACCGCAATCCTTCTTCTACTGACCCAATTAAAAGTTCCGTTTTATCTCTGGATAGCTCCGCTTGTTTTACTTTTGCGTTTCGTTGACCTGAGCTAAAAATTGGCAAATTCAGATTTATCCCCCAAATATTTGCAGGGTACCATGGCCTGTTGCTAAAAAAATTAAATTCATTTCTGTAGGCTTGCTGTTGTGTTTGAAAAAACGCTGCTAAACTAGGAATGCCTGCTGCTTGTTCATTCTTAATATTCAGTGCGTCTAATGCTAATTGCGTTTCTAAAAGTTGCACATCAATATTTTTAGCCGCATCAAATTGCAAATTCAAATATTTACCTGGATCAAATACATCTATAAAAGTGCTTAAAGAGTCGGAAGCTTCAATTTGTTTTTCAAGATTAAAGCCCATTTTTAATTTTAGTAAATCAGTAGCTAATTCATTTTGTTTCCGAGCCAATACGAGACTGTTTTCTAATCTTTTGAAATTTAAAGCCATTTGGTCCGCCTCAGTTTGCTCCAAAACTTTTTCATCTGCTAATATTTGAATGTCAGTCATTAATTTCTGCAGCTTGTCTTTTGTCTTTACTAGAATTACTACTTGTTCTCTGGATACAACCACCATGTAATAGGCGTCCTCTACCTCTTCTTTGGCTATTTTCTCTGATTTCACAAGGCTTTGTTGTGAGACCTGTGTGAACATCTGAACTGCTTTTAGACCGATTAAATAACGACCATCGAAAAGTAATTGAGAAACCGTGAGGTTAGCTGAAGCTGTATATTCCGTGCCAAATTGGACCTCCATCATTTCATTCTCAGACGCAAAAGGATTGAATGCTTTCGCAGGTATAACCTGAGTTGGGATATCAATGAACTGTTGAAATCCCGCTTCTGCATTAATTTGTGGTAATCCTATAGCCTTAGTTTCCCAGACTTTTCGATTCGCAATATCAACGTCAATCTGCGCACTCTTTACAGAAGCACTGTTTTCGACAGCTGCTTTTTTTGCCTCAGTCAAAGAAAACGACTCTTGAGACATAACAGTATTCACTGAAATATAAAAAATGCCTAAACAAAGTGTTTTTATCATAATTAAATAGTTAAAAATTCGAATGGTCTTTTTTAATTTTCTGAGCCAAATATGTATTCCCTTTCTCATTGGACACCCCTCTAATGTGGTACCTCATCAATTCTAAAAAAACTTCGAAAAAAGTAAATTTTCCGACAGGGAAAATAGCTGAATCAAAAATGCAGTCAATTTTATGAATATAGAGTTGCGAAATTACTTCCGCATTAAGGTTGTCTCGATAAATGCCTTCCTTAACCCCTCGCTCTAGATTTTGTTTTACGCAATTGAGAATAAAGTTTTCTTTGTGTTCTGAGAATACCGTCCACGCTTCTGGATAATACTTTTCCAAATCATAATGAAAAGAAGGGTTTATTTGCTGTAATTTTTGGCCAAGCATTTCACTAACGTGCATCAATTCATCTATGGCATTTTCAGCATTTTCTATCGCATCATGAACCACTACCTTGTCTAATTC
>JABJPZ010000028.1 GCA_018663635.1 Crocinitomicaceae bacterium | reverse complement strand
TGATGCTCCTCTTCCAGATCATTATCACCATCATTCACATCTTCTGGATGCATCACTAAATTGACAGGCACAAAATTAGGGTATGGTACTATCAGCATTTCACTGGTATCCGCGATTTCACAGCCGTGGAGCAAGATATGATCAGATGACATTATACTGCAATTTCACTGTCATTTCTTCCAATCCGTCAGTTTGAATTGATATTTTATGCACCTACAGCGTTAGAGTTAGGGTAAGGACTGACTAACAATGTGAACACACTAAGTAAAGAAGAATAAAATGAATGGATGAAACAATTTGACTTTGGGACCAAAAGTTCGTGCCCTCAATTCTCGAAATTTCGTGCCCAAAAAGATGAAAAACCCTGTCATTTTAAAGAGAAATTAACAAAGTTCGTGTCCATTTGGAGCAAAAAGAAGGGTATAAAAATGGCCTTTAAACTAAGGTAATCCAGTGCACAAAAAATAGGAGACAAAAAAAAAACCTATAACGTTCAGTTTGAACAGTTTCTTGATAGTTTATGAAGGTTTTCTGTATTGTGTTCCTTTTCAGTATGTTTGTTTTGTATGGGGAGGGGGTTTTAATGCAAATAATGCTTGGGAGGAAGAAATGCACATAATTGAAATCTTAACCAAAGATATGGATTGAAGATACTTACTGTTTGTACAGTAAATTTCGAAGTGGCATTGAGTTTAAATTAATTTAATTGATTAAGGTGATATGTACATATTCTTTATTAACTCATAGTTACTTTTTACTTGTTTTCTTTCTTGTTTTCTTTCTTGTTTTCTTTCTTGTTTGCTGTATGTTTTTGTCAGCAAACTCAGCAAACATTCCTTCAGAACGTCGATGTTGATGATTAACGTTCAACATCACTTCTACTTGATGCTTATCAGGTTTACTATTTCGGCGAAGTTTACTTGCATTAATGTTTGTCAGTATAGAAAATCCTCTTTCAACAACAGCAGAAGAAGTTGGGATTATAGCAACATCCATTGCAGCGGTAAACCAAGAATTTAATGTTATTCTTTGCTCTGTCCACCAAGTGAAAAGCTTTTTGGGATCCGTATATCTATAACCAGCCGAAGTTCCTATTTCATGATCATCCTTCCATTTTTTTGCTTCATTAAAATATGTTTCTGCTTCATCCTGCATATTATTAAATAACGTTTCACCGTTGGAAACCTTAAAAATCTGTAATTGTTTTGATTTTTGCAATAAATTAAGTAATTCATTACAACTTGGCATAAAAGAAACGTAGCTTGCATCAAACATTTTACAAGCATCCATTAGCTTTAAGGTATTATTTAATTTTAAAAATTCATCCACTTTTACTTTACCTTGTAATTGTTGCATCTTGTCCACGTAAATTTGTTTTTGTCTGTTTTTTTCGTCATTGATATTTACTTCCTTTATTTTCGTAGCCAACGTTGATTTCATCTTGCTACTATCCAGATGAAAATTAATTTTACCTTCTTCATATTGTCTGTATAGTTCTGATTCCACTGCATGCATTTTATCCTCATCCTCCATTAATTCTCCTTGTGATTCCATTGATTTAGTTGACTGGACTTTTTTCCTTTTTGAAGAACCGTGATTCGCTTCACGTGGTCTTGATATCAGCGGTACATTTTTTTTTGCCTTTTGTATCATATTCGCTAACAATCTCTTTTCTTCGGTTACTTGTGCTTCAGACTTCTGAAATCCGTCTAGTAAATTTTTATTTTGATTTACTACATTGTCATCTATTTTATCCAATTCATTATGAACTCTTCGCAATTTCATGTAGCGAACATCTACAGTATGCTTTTCCCACCATTGTGACACTAAGGGTGCTATGAACCCATCTCCTTCAAAGAAATGTAACATGGATTTGTACGGTTCCATACAATCCAATAGTAGAGCAAGTTCAATCAGAATTTCGCGTTCACTATCTTTTATTAATGTCCTTGCTTCTTCTCCCCTTACACCCTTAAAAGTATTCTCTCTGAAAATGATTTCTTTGATAAGTTCCCATTCATTATAGATATCTATACCGCAATCATAGTCTGTGAACCATCTGACTTTTGATGTACAGTGTATGCATTTACATCCCTGCGATTTATTTTTAAATGTATTTCGTGCTTCCAAATTAAATTTGAATAAAGCTGACACTAATCTAATTATTTTCGTAGCCAAAGGTAGTTGATCCCTTACACTTGCCCCATAACAATTTATGCTGTGTGACAAACACACAACACTTTGTATTGTTGATCCAAAAGTTGATTCAGGTGTCATAGCTGCAATCGTCGTGAAAGCCGCAATATTTGAGCTAGCACCATCAGTAGTTGCATACATCACTTGCTGATCTGCGTCAGTAAAAGGCTCTAATGCTTTTCTCATAAAATCTTTAATTCCATGTTGATCAAGTGTACTTTCATAAATGCTTAACTTAATTACTCTGTGCGAAATGACGAATTCATTACTAATAAATCTAATAATCATTAACATAAATTCCTTACCACCGTCAGGTGTACCATCAAACATAATACTAATATGATTATTTAAGTATTGATGTCTACGTACTTCCATTAATACTTTTGTCATTTCATACTCAGTTACTGGCTCATAAAACCCACTTACTTTCCCTACTGTGATTGCCCCAGCTACAAGTGGACATAATTCTTGCAGAATTAACCGCAATGGGGAAGAATTATCTTCAAGGAAGTTCAAACTAACGCCTTCTGTAGCAAGTGCGACCAACAATCTCATGCAAAATTTATCTCGTTCCATAGTTTTTTCTTTTATTCCTACATCTTCATCTTCATCTTCATCTTCAGCACTGTCTGCAACATCATCATTTTTGTTTTTTGCATCTGCTGGTGAAATCCAGACTACGGAAGTATCGCTTTCTGAACTGTCGTCCGCATCGTCATTATTTCCATTTGTTCCATAACGTTTTTCATAACTTGTTTCCAATACAGTACTCATTATTTTTTCAGCTTCTTTATTATGGTTAAATCTTACAATTGCATTTCTGTGGGCGACTCCTTTCAATTTCGTTGTTGTTTTTTTATCACAATTATAACCGCAATGGGTCAAAACTCCCTGGTTGGTTGCAGTGACTAGCTTAGCACACGGTAAGCAATATAAACAGTTGCGAATTTCTACATCTTCTAAATTGGATTGATGTTGTAATGGAACATCGTACAAAAATTTCTGTTCTTCAAGCTTGCTTTTATTGTGTGTCCACAAATTGTACTTACTCACAACCCTTTTACCGTATTTGATCCCTCTTGATTGAGAACCTAACCCATTGGTTCCATTGACTCGGGGATTTATAACTTCACCTTTTCCATTCGAAAATGAATTTAAAATGGCCTTCTGCATTTCTTGCGTCCTGACATGCATAGGAGAACCAAGTTGTTGTACATTGTCAATGGTACCTAAAGGAAGCTGAACTCCCAATATGAATTCTATTAACATTACATATCTTAGATCTCCAATATTATCCTCATTTATAAGGAGTAAACTGTGCCCAGTCAGTGAGGCTCGAATATTCATCACAACAAACCCACCACAGTTGTTCCCTGTAGGATTATTTTGTTGGGGTTTCTCAATTTTATAGTCATTTACCCATTCCACTTGATGAGTATAAGTAACCCATGAACTCCAATCTAAAGGATTTTGTTCATCATATTCACATAGTTGGTTTACAAGTATCTTGGAATAATCCAATATAGCATTTGCTTGAATGTTGTCAAAAAAAATCATTTTTTTTTTATCACGAGATAAGGAATCCACCAATTTTATGATTTTGCTACATCTATTATATTCAACATAAATCCAATGTCCAGCATTATTTGACTCACCTAACAAAATAGGTATAAATATTCTAGAACAACCTTCAGTACCGGCTAAATTTTTGCTTTCAGAGGCCCAACCTTGATGATTATAACTTGCCAACATAGCAGCCAAATCGATACCTTTCAACAAATCAGGATAGAAAATAGCAGGCAAAAATCTATGATCTGGATATTTTTTTCTATTTAAACTCATATCAAGGTCAATAATCTTGTTATCCATTAGTGCGCCTGGAAGTATTCCTTGTAATAAATCTTTTGTGACACCTTCTACTGTTACCCAATTGTCGACAATATCATTAATAAACGCCTTCTCCGCTTTCACATTGTATGGATTCGCACAATTGTTGAGATCTACAGCAAATTTAGCGTAGTCAATACTTTTTTTGATAATTCCAAGTCCTGGATCTTCTTCACCTTCACCGTCCTTTTCAACGAGATTTATAATCGTCGTTCTAGTTGCGTCATTTATTTCGGGTGTACGTGTAGTCGCAGAAAAAACGTTGTCTTCAAGAGTCTTATCAGCAATTTTTTTGCGAAAAAAATTGCTGATATCATTGCTTTTTGTACCTGTACCTGTACCTGTACCTGTACCTGTATCTGTATCTGTATCTGTACCTTTACCTTTACCTTTACCTTTACCTTTACTACTTTTAGTAGTAGCAGCAGTAGTAGTAGTAACAGTTGTAGTAGTAATTGTAGCAGCAGGAGTACTATTAGTAGAAATAAGAGTTGTTGTGGTAGTGCCTAGAGCTGTCGGGGTATTGTTATTTCCTTCTTTAGCAGGTTGCTCGCAAAACCTGCACATTTCTGAGCAGAAGACCCAGGGTGCATTATGTGCTCGATAATCATTTCGTTTTTTTAGCGCTTCATTGCATTTATCACACAAATTTTCTAACCGTGCATCTTTCGCGCCGATACAGAAGTACTCCTGAAGACAGTTATCCATACAATCATCAGAAACACACATATTGGTTTTTGGTGTTTCATCGTCTGTATCTAATATATGTGCTGTGCGTTGACCATGCTTACGTTTTGACATAATAGGGTTATTACAACTTTTCACCAAAAAATAGTAGGACAGATACTTTATGCTCTACTGGAGCCAAAACAAGGGAAAATGCAAAAAAAACCCACACTTTATGAACTTCGTGTCAAGATTTAAAGGTTCGTGTTCATTTTAGTGAAAACGATACCCTTTTAGGCCTTTTTGACGGGCAGTTTGGGATTTGCGCCGACACGAACTTTTGGTCCCAAGTCCCAACGAAGATGTCCCCATCTTTTACAGGCTAAATAAACGTTTCCAGAAGTTTTATTTTTACTGAAACTAATCAGTTTTGTATTTGTTTTGAGTTGAATAAAGTTTGAGTGTATTTTTATTAAATAAACATTCATAATTTGCAGTATCCGTGATAAAATCTAAAGACAATTTTCTTTATCGATAATTCCTATGGTGAAAACATTTGTATGTCCAAAAGATGCTGGAGCACCTGTGAAAGGT
>JABJPZ010000268.1 GCA_018663635.1 Crocinitomicaceae bacterium | reverse complement strand
TCCATCTTGACCTTAAAAATAACTGTTAGTAAGAATGTTTGAGAGATGAGTGGAACCATCTTTCCATAATCCCTTGTTGAATAGCGTTATAAACAATTACGCAAACGTCATAAAATGGTTACTGAATATTAAATTTTCAATAGTATTTCTCCTGCACGTTCCAACGTTTCATTTTGCTTTGCAAAGCAAAATCGAAGCACCTTATTCGTATCTGGCGTATTGTAAAAAACCGACACAGGAATAGATGCTATTTTGAACTCCTCAGTAAGTCTTTCAGCAAACTGTACGTCATCTTCATTTGTAATTCGTGAATAATCAAGCAACTGAAAATAAGTGCCTGAAGAAGGAAGAACACCAAATCGAGATTGTTCAGCCGCCTCATTAAAAAGGTTTCTCTTCTCTTCATAAAAAGAGCCTAGATGAAGATAGTTGTCTTCGTTACTAATGTACGATGCGATTGCCAATTGCATTGGGTGATTGCAACAAAAAACATTGAACTGATGAACCTTTTTAAATTCTTTCATTATAGAAGAAGGACCCACGATATAACCCATTTTCCAACCCGTAACGTGAAAAGTTTTACCAAATGAAGCGACCACTAAAGAACGGTCTCTTAGCTCTTTGTGTTTTAATACACTTTGATGTTCTTTATTTTCAAAAATAATGTGTTCGTAGACCTCATCACTTAACAGAATGATTCCTGTTCCTTTCGTTAAATGTGCCAGCTCTTCTAGGTCATGCTTATCCCAAATAGATCCAGTAGGGTTATGTGGAGTATTGAGGTTAATCATTTTTGTTTTTCGAGAAACAAGCCTTTTCACTTCCGACCAGTCTACTTTATAATTAGGAGATTTTAATTTCACGAAAATTGTTTTTCCCCCATTAATGTCAATCGCCGGTTCATAACAATCATAAGCTGGTGTAAATATAATTACTTCGTCACCTTCAACAATCAATGCTGAAATCGCAGAGAATATGGCTTGTGTAGCACCTGCTGTAACTGTAATTTCGCTTTCTACATTGTATTGAACACGATACAATCTTTCAATTTTAGCTGCAATCGCTTCCCGTAAAACCATCGCACCTGCCATAGGGGCATATTGGTTATGCCCAGCAGCCATGTATTTCGATACTAATTTCAATAATTGAGGATCTACATCGAAATCAGGAAAACCCTGAGACAAATTAACTGCTCCTGTCTTTTGAGCAAGAGCAGACATTTTAGTGAAAATCGTTGTACCAACCTTCGGTAATTTTGAATTTAGAATAAAGTCGTAATTCGGCATGGCGATAAATGTAACCTTAAAAAGGCGTAACGGGTCTGTATGAAGAAAAAATTCGCGTTGAACAATTTACTTTTCAAGTTTCCAAAGCAAACTCAATCATCATTAATTACGGCCAAACTGACTTTTGTCATCATTTTAACATTTGATTTTTCGGTACATTTGTTTGCACATACTTATTAGGAAGAAACGGCAAAAAAACATCTGTGTTATTTACACTTCATCCAAAATGATCTGTAGCTTAAGGAAGACTTTTATACAAACAATTAAATAAATACTCAATGCCCTTTTATCACAAACTCGGAAAAATTCCTCACAAAAGGCACACAACGTTCAAAAAACCTGACGGAAGCTACTATTACGAGGAATTATTTGGTACCATTGGTTTTGATGGCATGTCATCCCTCCTCTATCATTGTCAGCGTCCAACTCAAGTAAAAGAAATTTTAGAATCCATTAACGTTGCCCCTGAAATAGCCGTAGAAAACAATATGAGGTCCTACGCACTTAATGGCTTTAATGCGATTCCTACCAATGATTTTCTAAAGAGTAGGGTACCCGTATTAATAAACAATGATTGTCATATAGTAGTTGCTGCGCCCAAACAATCTCAAACTGATTATTTCTATAAAAATGCAGATTGTGATGAAATGATATTCATACATAAAGGATCTGGAAAGCTCAAAACTTTATTAGGTAATATTGAATTTTCGTATGGTGACTACCTAATCATACCTCGTGGAATGATTTATCAAATGGAATTTAATGACGAAAATAATCGGCTTTTTATCGTAGAATCGTATCATCCTATGTATACGCCAAAACGGTATCGAAATTGGTTTGGTCAATTACTCGAGCATTCTCCTTACTGCGAACGTGATTTGAGAAGACCTATTGAGCTCGAAACACATGACGAAACAGGCGATTTTTTGGTGAAAGTTAAAAAGGGAGGAATGCTTCATCAATATATCTACGCGTCACAC
>JABJPZ010000267.1 GCA_018663635.1 Crocinitomicaceae bacterium | reverse complement strand
ATTTTAGGTAAAGCATAGTCAAGAGTACTATTTTATCTTGGCGACAGATTGGTTCTAGGTGACAATTTTATCTAGACCTTACTGTACGCCGCTAGAAATTATTAGAATTTAACTAGTGTTAAGGATGTATGTCGCATTTTTTTGTGCGCAGCAGTGCATGTGATGTGGATTAATATTCTGAAATTCTAAAAAATTCTGAGAGCCTTTTGAGTTCATTGAAGTTTCTTTCAATTGATTCTCAAAAGGCTTTTTTATTGGAAAAATCTGATTCCGTCTTAAGCTAGAATAATTTTTGTTTTAGCGGAAAGTTTACTTTTTCAGCCCTCATTGATTCTGGATGTATAATTGAATTCCACTATTGTTGTTGGCAATAATTATAATGGGCGGATTTCCCTTGCCTGTTGACAATTTATTGATTTTTCGTACATCTTGAGCACAGTATATCCCAGCTTTTGCGACACTTATTGGCTTAAATGTACCGTTACTATTTCCGAGTAATATTCTTCCAGTGCCTCCATCCGCTCTTGGTGTCTCAACTTCTGCAACATGTAAATTCCCTGCAATAAGAAGATCTGTATGCCCATCGGAATTAAAATCGTCGCTAATTATGCCCATTATTGGTGCGAATTGCGCTTCTGCTGGAAGTTGTTTTATTACAAAATTACCATCTCCATTATTGAGCAAAATGGAAGAAGCAAAATCAGTTGCCTTATAATGCAGACCGTCATGAAGATTTTCTCCATAAACATCAAAAATGCTTGCTTCACCAAAAGCATCGTAAGTTGGAAATTTCTTTTTTATAAAAGGCATTTGTTCACTGGAGCATTGTCTTCCTCGTACTGGAAAACATTTCCCTTCATTGTAATAACCTAATACAATATCGACATTCCCACTTTTGTCAAAGTCATGGCAATAGATTTGAAAAGGTTCCTTATTACTTGCACGATATTTGTAATTAAGTCCGAGGTTGCCAATAACATAATCTAAGTCACCATCTTTGTCAATGTCGGTTTCGTGAATATCAAACCACCAGCCAACGTGTTTGTCAAGATCAGACTTTTCAGAAATGTTTTCTAATTTTCCTGTAGTATTGTGAAATACAAAGATGCCCGTCCATTCTCCTGCAATCAATAAATCTGGAAACCCATCACTATCAAAATCAGACCACTTGGCTGATGTAATTAGTCCTGGAGTAGTAAGTTCAGGTGCAACTTCCGATGTTACATCTTTAAATTTGCCATTTAAATTTTCAAGAATATAACTACGTGGAGAAAATGGGTACTTACCTGGAATAACTCTACCACCTACAAATAGATCTATATCTCCGTCGTTATCGTAATCACCACTAGCTACAATTCCACCACTTGTTGGCATATTAGGCAGAGCATCGAGCGCTTTGGTAAAATTTCGATTTCCCTGATTGATATATAATCTATCCTGCAACTCCTTTGAACCAGCTTCGAATTCATTACCACCACTAACTACATATAAATCCTGATCACCGTCGTTATCTGCATCAAAGAAATGGGCTGAAATATCCTCGCAATTGGCATCGGATGACCAAGTTGAGGACGAAATCGTAGTCAAATTCATAGGCCCATCTTGAACAAATAAAACTCCTGACTGACCTGCTGCTCCGCCGATATAAAAGCCATCAAGCCCGTCATTGTTAACATCGCCAATGGCTAAAGCAGGTCCCCACTGTGACATTTTATGAGGAAGTAAAATTTCTTTCTCATAATCGTTATATTCATTTTCAACATGATTAAAAATAGAACCTGTACTTGGTCCAATAGGCCTAAATAGTCCTTTTTCAATGGGTTTTTCTGAGTTTGAATTTACAATGGCAGACTCATATTTTACAATCTTAGTTTGGTTAGCTAGGACGTTGGTTAAGTTTTGTGTTTTTCCATCGGGCCATTCAACCGTAACCGAATCAATGCTTGTTTTCGGACCAATGCCAAAATGTAATAAAGGTTCTACGCAGGATTGAAAACCTCTTGTTACCTGTAGCTCTTGATATTGAATTCCATCATTGGAGTGTAAGGTGACTTTAGTCCCGAGTCCTGATTTATTATTCTTTTGTCCTTCGAATTTGAATCGAATGAAGTTATTTGTAGCAGTTTCTGACGCATTATTTTTATAGATACAAGCAGGGTCAAAGTAATTGTTGACAACAATATCTAGGTCTCCATCATTGTCCAGATCACCCATAGAGGCACCATTTGAAAATCCTGAGAAGCTAAAACCCCATTCTTCGGATTTATCTTGAAATTTATAGTTCCCCATATTTCGATAAGCATAATTGGCTATTCTTGTACTTTTCATATGCTCTTGTAATTCATCAAATGACATCTCGCCACCACGTTGAGCTGCAATAGCTGACGTTTTAATTAAGTAATCTTTGTCTTGTGTGTCACGGATGTAGCCATTGGTAACCAGTAAATCTTTCAATCC
Organism: Crocinitomicaceae bacterium; assembly: GCA_018663635.1. GTDB lineage: Bacteria > Bacteroidota > Bacteroidia > Flavobacteriales_D > Parvicellaceae > UBA10066. Next base: position 1,590 of record JABJPZ010000267.1, on the reverse strand, counting down.
ATCGTTGTCCAGATCCGCGAAAATAGGGGCCCAGCTCCAATCGGTATTTCGAACACCGGCAAAATCTGCAATGTCAGTGAAAGTGCCATTTCCATTATTTAATTGAAGTGTATTTCGCATATATTGATAATGAAACCCAGCTTTTACATGTTTCCAAAAAAGGTCAGCATCCATCGATGCCATATTGGTTTTTTTTCTTTTATTATCTGCAGCTAACATTTCTACGATAAAAATGTCAAGTAATCCATCGTTGTTAAAGTCAGCAACGTCAGTTCCCATTGCGAAATAAGAACAATGTGGGAATGCGTTTTTTAACTGTTCTTTGAAGGTGCCGTCTCCTTGATTGACATAATAAAAGTCAGGTAGTTGAAAATCATTAGCGACATACACATCAGTATTCCCGTCATGATTCATGTCACTAACCGCAAGACCGAGTCCGTGGCCAAAGTTTTGAACTCCGGCTGCTCTTGTTACATTAACGAATTTACCGTTATCATTGCGGTATAATTTGTCACTTACTTTATCTTTTGGGTCGGCTATTCCTTCAAAGACTGCTTTGTAAGTCAGCCGAAATTCTGGATGACTTGCAATGTAACAATCCAAATCGCCGTCTTTGTCATAATCGAAAAAGGCTGAGTGAATCGAATTACCGCTGTCATCTAGGCCATATGCACTCGCCATTTCTTTAAATTTGAGTCCTCCTTGGTTGATAAAAAGTAAGTTCTTGTGGGTATCTTTGTCTTCGAAAAATCCTGATCGGCACACATATATGTCAAGTAAATTATCATTGTTAATGTCAATCATGGTAACACCAGTCTTGATACCTCCAAAGGCACTGATTCCAGTCGTTTCTGAAATATCTTCAAATTCGAAATTCCCTTTATTTTTATAAAGCTTGTCAGCTACTATGGTGCCTGTGAAATATATTTCAGGCAAACCATCATTATCCAAGTCGCCTATGGCTGCGCCCCCACCATTATATAGGTAGTCCCAACGGTAAAAATTTACTTCGTTTGTTTCATCCAGAATATTTGTGAATTCGATGCCTGTTTCGTGCGGTTTTAGCAGCTCCAGCAGCGGCTTGGATACTTTCTGTGTGACTTTTTCTTTACCATCAACTTGTGCTTTTGCAGCATCAGAGTCACAACTTACGGTATAAAATAATACTCCTATTGAACCTAGAAGACATTTGAAAAACATGGTACTTAACAACTTCATAACGGCATACAATTGTGCCTCGTAATGGTTGGGTTCGATGCAGCTTTTCCATAGAATCAAAGGAAATACAGTTGATATCTGCGTGTATTAGCGGCTAATCAATTCTTTTCATTAGTTAGATGGCGGTTACTTAAAGTTAAGAATTATAATGTGCAAGTCAAAAAAAGTTAATTTGACTCGATTAATTAAAAGCCATAAACGCTGCAGATTTAAGTACAAGGGTTGCAGCAAAAAGGTTATACATAAGAAACCCCATATCTATGATAGATACGGGGTACTGGGTACTTGTTAAATCTTCAAAGAAATTCTTGTGAATTTATTTCTTTAATAGGTCTCTGATTTCAGTCAATAAGATCTCTTCTTTAGAAGGCT
>JABJPZ010000266.1 GCA_018663635.1 Crocinitomicaceae bacterium | reverse complement strand
TGGGCAAAATAGCTCATTACTTTTTTATATATTTCTCAAAGTTATTGTGCTCTTTTTTATACAATTCCTCTTCAGGCAAAGATCTAAAATAGTCATACGTAATTCTTAGGCCTTCAGCTCGATCAATTTTAGGTGTCCATCCTAAAAGTTCTATCGCTTTGCTTATATCGGGCTGTCTTTGCTTGGGATCATTTACTGGAAGGTCTTTATAAATCACCTTTTGATTAGTCCCAGTTAGTTTAATAATTTCCTCAGCAAAATCTCCAATAGAAATTTCATCTGGATTGCCAACATTAACCGGGTTTGGACAATCACTCATCAACAATCTGTAAATCCCTTCAACCAAGTCATCAACAAAACAAAAAGACCTGGTCTGGCTACCATCACCAAAAATGGTCAAATCTTCTCCTCTCAACGCTTGACCTATAAAAGCGGGCAAAACTCGTCCATCATTTAGTCGCATACGCGGACCATAAGTGTTGAAAATTCTAACTATTCTTGTTTCTACTCCATGGTAAGTGTGGTAAGCCATGGTAATGGCCTCTTGAAATCTTTTTGCTTCATCGTAAACTCCTCTTGGGCCCACTGGATTTACATTGCCCCAATAGTCTTCTGTTTGTGGATGAACTGTTGGGTCTCCATATACTTCTGAAGTAGATGCCACAATAATCCTTGCATTTTTAGCCTTTGCTAAACCTAAGCAATTATGCGTACCAAGAGATCCTACTTTTAGTGTTTGAATAGGAATTTTTAAATAATCTATCGGACTAGCTGGCGAGGCAAAATGTAAAATGTAATCTAAGCCTGTTTCTACGTCTATATGCTCTGAAATATCGTGATTAACAAATTCAAAATTTGCTTCATTTTTCAGGTGTTCCAAGTTGCTCATCCTCCCAGTAATCAGGTTATCCATACCAATTACATGAAATCCTTCATTCACAAATCGTTCACAAAGATGTGAACCTAAGAAACCCGCCGCTCCTGTTATTAAAACTTTTTTACTCAACTTCTTTCGTATAATGTCCTAGCACTGTTTTTCTACCAATGCTCTCGTAATAAAACTCATTATCTCGCATATTTGTTAAATCGTACAAATTTCTTCCATCAAAAATAACACTCTCTTTGAGTAACCCTTTGATTTTACCAAAATCCGGCGCACGAAACACAGGCCATTCAGTAGCTATCAGTAAGGCATCTGCACCTTCTAAAGCTTCGTATTGATTCGCACAATATACAATAGAATCACCCACTATTTTTTTAACATTATCCATCGCTTCCGGATCAAATGTTTTAACCTTAGCGCCCGAAGCAAGCAGCTCCTCAATCATATATAAAGATGGTGCTTCTCTAATATCATCTGTATCAGGCTTAAATGCCAGCCCCCAAAGCGCAAATGTTTTGCCTTTCAAATTATCTCCGTAATAATTTTTCACTTTGCGTATCAACGTATATTTCTGTTCATGATTGACTTTCATAACAGATTCAATAATTCCAAAATTATATCCAACATCTTTGCCCGATTTGGCTAATGCCTGTACATCTTTTGGAAAACAGCTTCCACCATAACCAATACCAGAAAACAAAAACCTATTACCAATTCTCGAATCAGAACCTACCCCTTTTCTTACCGCATCAACATCGGCGCCAACCAACTCGCAGAAATTAGCAATTTCATTCATAAATGTAATCTTCGTTGCCAAAAAAGCATTCGCTGCATACTTGGTAAGCTCTGCAGATCGCTCGTCCATAAAATAGATGGGATTCCCTTGTCTTACAAATGGTTTATAAAGTTTTTCAAGTAGAAGTCTTGCCTTAGCAGAAGATGTGCCAATCACCACACGATCTGGTTTTAAAAAATCATCTACAGCAAATCCTTCTCTTAAAAACTCCGGATTAGAAACCACATCAAAATCGACTTGGGCTTTTTTTGCAACTGCTTCATGTACTTTCTCTGCTGTTCCAACAGGCACTGTACTTTTGTCGATGATTACTTTATACTCCGTCATGATCTCTCCTAATTCCTCCGCCACAGCTAATACGTAGGATAAATCAGCTGACCCGTCTTCTCCGGGAGGAGTAGGCAATGCTAAAAATACAATTTGACTTTGGTCAATCGCCTCTTTCAAATTGGTCGTAAACTGAAGC
>JABJPZ010000265.1 GCA_018663635.1 Crocinitomicaceae bacterium | reverse complement strand
AGGTACTTGGTTAAATAAAGAAACTGAAGAAGAATTCAAAGCACGTGTTGAAATGGAACGAGAAGCCTTCGTTCAAGATTCATTGGCTCGATTAGAAAGCAATTCTTCAGTCGAAACAACCAATGACATTTCGCCAAATAATTCCCCAAGTGAGGGTAATACTACAACCCGCTTAGAAACAATAGATTCGGCGGTCATGCCATCTAGAACAACGGTAGATTCCACAGTATATAAATTAGCTATCGCGACCAATCAAAATGTCGACCCAAATTCCGATAGTGCCTACTTTTGGTCCATCTACGACTCTCTGTATGTCTATAATCAAAATCAAAAAATAGCCGCCAAAGCAAATCGAAAATATGGCGTATTCGCTCCAGCAAACGCTCAACAAGAAGAAGCTCATTATTTTATAGAAAATGACAAGATAAAACTGAAATTATCTTCGAAAGGCGGACAAATTGTAGAAGCTCATGTGAAAGGGTACAAGACCTATAGCAGCTACATGGATTCTGCCTCAGAATCTACCAGTATTCAATTGTTCGATGAGGATTCAACATTTCAAAATTTACTACTATCCCCTAATGGAACAACTGAATTTTTGAATACAATCGATCTTAATTTTGTTGCATCAGAAATCAATGAAACCAGTATTAAATTAAGGGCCATTACCGCAAACCCTGACAAGTATTTGGAATTTCACTATCACTTGGACACCAATTATGTAGTTAATTATGACATTAATTTTGTTGGATTGGATCAAGATATTGATGGAAATAAAATAGACTTCAATTGGGACATGAAAGGTCTTTCGACAGAAAAATTAGTCTCGCAAGAAAGAACCATTTGTGGTATTTTTTACAAATGCAAGGGAGACTCTCGTGATTATCTGGGAGAAACCGGACCTGACTCTGAAAATGAGTTCGGTACCGATATAGAATGGGTTGCATTTAAACACAATTATTTTTCATCTATGTTTTTTATGGAAGAGGGCTTTGATAAAAATAATTCAGAGATTGAAGTACGAATTGACGCCTCAAGCAGCAAGTATACTAAACAATATTTAGCGGATGTTAGTATTGCAACCCAGCTAGGATCCAACACCCAGATTCCATTGAAAATGTACTTCGGTCCAAATGACTTTGAACAATTATCCGCTTTAGATATTGAAGCCAATGGAATTATCAATTTGGGACCTTCTATTTTTAGAACCGTCAACGAATGGTTTATCATTCCCATTTTCAAGCTTCTGCAAAGTACAGGAATGGGCTATGGAATGATCATCATTTTGATGACCTTAATCATTAAAATAGTAATTCTTCCCCTTACCTATAAGAATTACAAATCAAGTGCGAAAATGCGCATTCTAAAACCGGAAATCACCAAGATTAACGAGAAGTATCCGGACAAAGCAGATGCCATGAAAAAGCAGCAGGAAACCATGAGCCTATACAAAAAATCAGGTGCTAGCCCAATGGCAGGATGTATACCAATGCTGATTCAGATGCCCATACTTTTTGCAGCTTTTCGATTTTTCCCTTCGAGTATGGACTTAAGACAAGAGTCTTTTTTATGGGCTGAAGACCTTTCTGCCTACGATGCCATTATCACTTGGGATGCATACATCCCTTTATTAAGCGATATCTATGGGAATCACGTTAGTTTATTCACATTGCTCATGTGTGTTTCCACCATTTTTTACACGAAAATGAATAGCGGTCAAATGCAAGCAGGTCAACCGGGAATGCCCAACATGAAGGTCATTATGTATATTTTCCCCGTAATGATGCTCTTTTTCTTTAATAAATTTGCTTCTGGATTGTCTTTATATTACTTGTGCGGAAACGTCATGAATATGGGCCTAATGTGGGGTGTGAAGAAATATTTTATTGACGAAGACAAGCTACAAGCACAAATGGCATCTAAATCTAAAAAGCCCAAAAAACAGTCAAAATTTCAGCAAAGATTAAATGAAATGGCGAAACAACAACAAGCCAAACAGCAGTCAAGAAGATAATGGCAAGACATTTGCAGTTTCAATAATATGATGAAAGTAACATTACTCATAATCACTTCCTTGTTTTTACTCTTTGGATCGTGCAAGAACAAACATAAAATTGCTCAGGCCGAAGCAGAAATGGAATCACTTTCTACAGAAAATGCTGATTCCACAATTGTAAATGATGCATTTTCTGACTTAGAAGATGACTTCGATTTCTCCGAAACTGCTACAGATTCTGGTGTATTTGAAATGGGTGAAGTAGTAACCGTTTTAGAAAGAGGGGCTTGCTTTGGACGATGCCCAATCTATAAAGTAAAAATCTACTCTAGTGGCTATGCGAGCTATGAAGGAGTTAATTTTGTAGATCAGATAGGACTCTATCAATCACAGTTTTCTGAAAAGGAATTAGCTGACATTGCGCTGAAAGGTATTGAATTCGGTCTGGATACTATGGCTTTAAGCTACGACCAACCCAGAGTAACAGACCTTCCAACTACTTATATTGGAACAACGATAAATGGGGAGCTAAAAACAATTAAAATGCGTTATGGATATCCTGAATCACTGCGACACTATAGAAATTTCTTAGAGGAACTCATCAAATCGAAAACCTGGACAACCATCACAGTCCCCAACGAATAAATTACTTCGTGATAATTTCTTTTGACTTCGACTATTCTATTAATTTAAGACTAGAACAATCGATTTTGAAAATATCAGATTCCCCTTTTGACCCTTCATAATACGCGCCAATATAACCCGTTTTACCATCCGCTGTAATGGTAAATGTCTTCTCATCCAAAACCGTATTTATAGGAGAGCCCATATTCTGAGGAATTCCCCATTTACCTTCGCCATTCTTTTTACAATAAAAAATATCATATCCTCCCATGCTATTAACTCCGTCAGAAGAAAAGAATAAAAGATTTCCTTGCGGATGCACATAAACAAATTTTTCGTCATATTTCGAATTAATTTCAGAACCTAAATTAACCGCCTCACCCCAGGTGCTACCCGTTTTCTTTATGTAGTATATGTCTGCCAGACCATTGCCCCCTGGACGGTCTGAAACAAAATACATTTCATTACCTTCAGCTGTTAAAGATGCTGAGGACTCAAAATAAGTAGAGTTAATCTCTTTGTTATTATCAGCAACCGGTTTTGGCGTTCCCCATTTTCCAGACTTACTTTTTTTACTAACATAAATGTCTCCCGTTCGGGTAACATTTAGGATATTTCTATAAATATATATGTATTTACCGTCTGCTGAAATATTCAAACAAGCATCGTGAAATTCTGTATTCAAACTACCTGGGATACCTTTTGATGCACTCCACTCTTCATCTTCATCATCCCAAGTCGTGACGTAGATATCTTCATAATATTTATGATCAAAATCTAAATCTACCCCTCCCCCTTTTGTATCTGGCCTTCTTGATGTGAAAATCATGGTTTTACCATCGGCAGTAATCGAAGGAGAATACTCTGGGTTAACCGTATTCACGTGGTCACCGAAATTAACTATTTCAATGGCTCTTTCTCTTTTAATAGCGTCTTCCGCGTAATTGCACTGTAGTATAAAACGATCCACTTCCGAATCTAAAACTTCCTTTTTCTTTGCTTTTCCTTTGTACTGTTCTAAGTAACTAATCGCCTCAGGCAGCTGTTCATTCCTATGATAAATTTTACCCTTTAAAAAGATAAATTCTTTCCTCATTTTTTTTTTCAGCCCCCCGTCAGTCACTTGATCAATGTATTTTTTTGATAAATCAAATCTCTTCAATTCGTAATAACATTGTGCAATTCTAAATTTCGCCAGGACATTGCTAGGCTCTGCTTGTAAAACCTCCCTAAAAGCCTGAAGTGCACCACGATAATCATACGTATACAACTTGTTTTTTCCGTCTTCCAATCGGTACTTGATTTTACCCTTTTCAATAATATTCAGTGTGGTATCGCGCTCTTGACTAAAAATATTGAGGCCAGAAAAAAAGAAAAGTAAAAGAAAACAGTACTTCAGGAATTTCATACGAATAATTTGTTTTGCTCTAAAGTAAAAAAATTAATGCTTATTTCCCCTTTTTGTAAAGCGATGAGTACAGAGCTCATCCGTTTAATGATTCCACATCATCCGTATTAGTTCGGCCCTGACTAATTACCTCTGTATTCTTTTCGGCAAATTCATTGGAGCTAAGATCTAGAAGCTCGTGCATTGATAAGGTTGCTGCTATAGCGGTGAAAATGGGTATTGATGCGGCAAGCAGAGCCGTTACCCACATAAAAATTGTTCGTCCAATACCCGCATCAAACTCCTTCACAATTTCAATGCTGTGGAAAAGCCCAACAAATAAGGATCCTAAGGCAATAGCAACACCTTTATGTTTTCTTACAAATTTAATCGATTCTTTAATGGTTAATCTACGCCGTTCCATTACGTAATCAAGAAAAGAAAAACCGTAAAAATAAAAAGCCACTGCAGTCGTAGCCAAAAAATAAATTAAATCGTTGAATCGAAATGTTTCTGAATAAGGAAGATGTAAGTTCCTAATTCCCAGCAGCCAAAAAGAAAAATAGATTACGATATACAGTCCGATTACAATTGATATTTCAATGATTAAGTTTCGACTTGCAATTAACAATGCCCGTTTAACATCCTTAGCTAATTGCTTCAAATTAAACTTATACGTGTTCCCCGTTAAAATCTTTTCTACTTTTTCAGAGACAATAGCCAATAGTGGAGACAACGCCGTTAACATCACATATCGAGTTAATTGCAAAAACAAATAACTCATTACAAAATAGAAAGCTATTTTAATCCAACCCCAGATCATGTAAAAAAAATTGGAGTCTGCTAAAGCCGCTTTAGCCTCCTTCTCTCCAGCTTCCATCTGAAATCCCAGATATATGATTCCACCAAACACAATTATCGGAATGACAAAGTATGGCCACATTTTATGATTAACAACAAATCTTATGGCAGCCGAGTAGCTTCGTAAACCAAGACTTATATCTTTAAATAATCCCATGTATTTAAGTAAAAATAAAGAAATAGAAGTATCAGCGTGAAGGACTTGGCACAATTTTTCATAATACTCCCTACATTTCCTACCTTTGTGGCCACAATTTAAATGGATGGATTTAAACGATTTAACAGCAATATCTCCAATAGATGGTAGATATAGAAGAGTAGGAAAATTAGTAGCTCCTTATTTCTCTGAATTTGCATTGATTAGATACAGGGTGCAGGTAGAAATTGAATATTTCATTGCGCTTTGCGAATTACCGCTGCCACAATTAAAAAATGTTAACGACACTGAGTACGACCGCTTAAGAAAAATCTATTTAGATTTCTCATTAGCGGATGCATCTAGGATAAAAGAAATTGAGAAAACAACCAATCACGATGTGAAAGCCGTAGAGTACTTTATTAAGGAAGAGCTGGATACAATGAATTTTAAAGGCAACAAGGAATTTATCCATTTTGGGCTCACCTCTCAAGACATTAACAATACAGCCGTACCACTTTCTATTAAAGAGGCAATTGCTCAGGTATTTTCGCCGCAGCTGGAAAGCTTAATTGAATTATTAACTCAATTAGCCGTTGAATGGCAAGATGTTTCAATGCTTGCCCGAACGCATGGACAACCAGCATCTCCAACTAAGTTGGGTAAAGAAATCTTTGTCTTCGTCGAACGATTAAACAAACAACTCGATCAACTGGGTCAAATTCATTTCTCTGCTAAATTTGGCGGTGCTACCGGAAATTTCAATGCGCACCATGCCGCCTATCCGGAATTTGATTGGGTTGCCTTCGCAAACAAATTTATTGCAGGTCCTTTAGGTCTGACCAGGACACAAACGACAACGCAAATAGAACATTATGACAATATAGCTGCGCTTTGCGATTGTATGAAACGCATCAACACCATACTTATTGATCTTGACAGGGATATTTGGAGCTATGTCTCTATGGATTACTTCAAACAAAAAATAAAAGCCGGGGAAATTGGATCCTCTGCCATGCCTCACAAAGTAAACCCCATTGATTTTGAGAATTCTGAAGGAAACCTCGGTATCGCCAATGCATTATTTGAACACTTATCAGCAAAATTGCCAATTTCCAGGTTGCAAAGAGATTTGACCGATTCTACAGTTTTAAGAAATATAGGTGTTCCTATTGGCCACAGTATTCTCGCATTCATTTCAACCATAAAAGGACTGAATAAACTCGTGCTGAATGAAGGTCAATTAAAGATCGATTTAGAAGATAACTGGGCAGTAGTTGCGGAAGCCATTCAAACTGTTTTGAGGCGTGAAGGCTACCCAAACCCATATGAAGCATTGAAAGAGCTCACTCGTACCAATGAGAAAATAACAGAAAACAGTATTGCTAATTTTATTAATCAGCTTGACATAAGTGAAGAGATAAAATCAGAGCTCCGCTTATTTTCTCCACATAATTATACGGGTGTAAAGTTGGTCTAGAATAAACCCTTTTTTAATAACTTAGACAAAAGCAAAACACAATATGAAAACAGTACAGCTTCTATTCCTATTTATTTTGTTGAGTTCCATTAGTATTAGTCAAAACTACAACAGCACACAAACCATAGGAACAAGTTCTCCGTATCAATTCGCAGATGGGTCGGCGATTACTTTATTAGAAAATACATCTGCAGATACATTAAGTGCACCGCAAACCATACCCTTTACTTTTAATTTTTACGGTGTACCGGTTTCACAATATTTAGCGAGTGACAACGGCTACATTACGTTTGATACAGGATCAACAGTTAGTGATCCGGCCAATGTTTCAATCCCAGACACTAACGGACCGAATAATGCTATTTATGCTTTTTGGGACGATATGGAACTAACACTCACAGGAACAGATGATGAAGTAAGGTCTTTTACTTACGGTACAGCACCGAAACGAGTACACGTAATCCAGTGGTATTCGGTTACTCCGTTTGGTCAAACTTCTTATCTGTACGCGGCAATTCGATTGTACGAATGTGGCGATTTTGATATTGTTCACAACTACGCAACAGCAACTGGCGTATCGGGCACTGTGGGCTGCGAAGATGCAACGGGTGCGAATGGCACGCAAATTACAGGTAGTCCTTCACTACCTTTTTCAGCGTTGGGAAGCGATCCTTCTGATGATGAAGTATATTCTTTTTATTGGGATCAAATTCAGTACGACTTGAGTGTGTCCAGCTCAGGTTTTAACGATTTTGTTTCCGTTGGCTCAAACAACGTTACTGGAAGTCTGATAAATACTGGATCTCTAGATATTACTTCTTTTGACTTACACTACACTGTTGATGCGGGACCAGCACAAACAATGCCTGTTTCCACTTCAGTTGCGGCAAATGGTGGCAATTATAATTTCAGTCACTCGATTCCATGGAACGTTGCTGCAGGTGGCGCGACACATACACTTTGTATATGGGCGGACAATTTAAACGGTAATGCAGACGAAAGGAATTGTAATGATACTTTTTGTGAAGACCTTTTTGCCAATAATGGCATTTCGGGTACCCGAACTATTCTGCTGGAAGAGTTCACAGGCTCCTGGTGCGGTTATTGTCCTGACGGAGCATTAAAGCTAGATAACTTAATTGCAAACTATCCAGGAAACGTTGTTGGTGTGTCCATTCATAATGGTGATGGCATGACATTTTCTGATGGGATACAAACTGGTTTTAATGTTACTTCGTATCCCAGTGGAATGATTAACAGAACGCTGGTTAGCGGGCAAGCAAAAGAGCCTTTCACCAGAAGCCTGTGGGAAGCAGAAGTAACCGACCAAATAGGTTCTTATACACCTGTTGATGTATCGTTGACTTCAACTTACAACATAACCAACCGAGAATTAAATATAACTGTATCAGCTGATTTTGTGGATTTTGCTAGCGGTGATTTACGATTTGTTGCCATGCTAGTTGAAGATTCGGTAACTGGAACAGGTTCGGGGTATGACCAGGTAAATTATTACAGCTCTGGTCATTCCAGTGGTGGTGTTGGTGGCTCTGGACACCCGAATTATAATGATCCGACACCCATAATTGGCTATGTGCACAATCATGTATTGCGTGCTGTTCCCGGTGGTGCATTTGGAAACTCCGGGGTAATTTCTTCTCCTGTTATGCCAGGTACAAGTGTAAGCGAATCTTTTACGATAAACGTACCAACTTCTATAAATGAAAACAAAATTAAAGTAATTGGCTTTGTTGCTTATTATAGCACAGAAATAGGATCCAGATCAATTTTAGATGTAGCAGAAGTTACGCCCACGTCATTTGTTGGAATTGATGAATCTACTAACAATCGATTTCTAAATCTTTTCCCTAATCCGGCAACAGACTTTGTTGAGGTCCTCATTACCGATGACAATTTTCTTGAAACGTCTTGCAGTATGAAAGACATGACTGGCAAAATTATCAAAGAGGAACAGCTACTAAATAATCGCTGGATGATAGATTTAACAGACATGAGCGCCGGTTTGTATTTAATTTCTTGCACCAGCGAAAGTGGCACAATAATCACGAAAAAGCTGATAGTTAAATAATCACAATTTTGGCTGTCTCTAAAACATAAGTCGGTATCAAGCGTTGTAGATGTAAACCTAGGCCATGATTAAGACCGTATTTACCATCTCATTGCTCTCAATATCCGTGTTTATTGGCAGTTGCCAAAGCAAAAAGGATCAAGAAAGTACTACCAAAAATAGTAGCGAATTAAGACCGTCGAGTTATGCATATTTTTCGAGTGGTTGCTTTTGGTGTGTCGAAGCCATTTTCGAGCGTGTTGAGGGCGTTACAGAAGCTGTCTCAGGGTATTCCGGTGGAACCGAAAAGAATCCAACTTATCAAAATTTAGGTTCTCATGCTGAAACAGTTATGGTCCTTTACGATTCCAATGTCGTAGATTTTCCAACCCTGTTAAAAGTGTATTACGGTTCACAAAACCCTACAACTATTGGTCAAAAACCTGATTTCGGTTCACATTATCGTTCCATTATTTTTTACCAAAATAATATTGAAAAACAATTTGCTGAGAACTACAAAGCAATGCTAGACGATTCTAAAAAATACGACAATCCTGTTATTACGGAAGTAATGGCATTTGAAAAATTTTGGAAAGCAGAAGAGTACCATCAGAATTACGAAAAATTACATCCGAATGAGACTTACGTTAAATCTGTATCTATACCTAGGCTACAAAAATTTCAACGTTTATTTCCAAAGCTCCTTAAAAAGAGCCATTAGTTCAGGATGATTTTAACGTTTTGCTCAACTACATTTAATTGAATTAAGCGCTTTTCGTAGTTTTTGATCGATCAAATAGCATCCAATGCTTTGCGAAGCAGATTAACGATTTGACGTTCATCCGTTGTTTCAATAATTTTTATTTCCTCTCCTTGATATTTGCGCACAAGTTCCCGGTACTTTTCTAACCCCCATCCATTTGTGATCATGCGACTGCCTGGAATCGGTAATTTTGATGCATCGTATCTACATGCTCCTGGTGCAAATTGAATAATTGACCACTTTTTCCTCTGTAATTCTTTAATAAAATCATCGTCATTTGTAACCGCAACCATTTCGGGGTTACCTATCAAAGGAGGTATTAATTCAATCGCACGTTGAGCCATTCTTGGGTCACAGCCTCTTGCTAAAATACTCTTATTAGAGTTATCATTGCTCTGCTTTTTATCTATACCCTCACTGATCTGACTTATCAGTTTTTCTCTTAAATCCATTAATTACTAAATCAGCTTTAGAAGTTCTTTTTATTCTCTGTTATACATTCAATTGCAAAAAATATCAATCAATTTTAGTAGCAATAATCATTCGCATCAATTGCTTTCAATGCGATACGTTGTCTAGCTTCCTTTGCATTAAAAGGAGCATGCTTCGTAAATCGTTTTAAACCCATTAACATCATTCGCATTTCATCACCTTCTGCAAAAGCGTTCAATGCATCTTTCCCTGATTTATTAATTGCATCTGCAGCATCGTAAATAAACACCCTCATGATATCAATTTGTTCTTGACATGATTCTTCACCTCGAATACTTACCATTTTTTCAACACGTAATAAGGTAGATTCGGCTAAATAAACCTCATTTACCATATCCGCAATATTCATCATTACTTCTTGCTCCTTGGCCATCTTATCTGCATATTTCTTAGCAGAAGCACCCGCTATCATCAATACGGCCTTTTTGAAATTCTTTACATATACTTTTTCAGCATCAAAGAGCGCATCGCTTCCTTCGGTAAAATCTGGAATTCCCATCAATTCATTGGCTACCGCCATCGCTGGCCCCATAAGATCTAGCTCACCCTTCATGGCTTTTTTCATAATCATACCAACTGTAAGCATTCTATTGATTTCGTTTGTACCTTCAAATATTCTATTTATTCGAGCATCTCTGTAAGATCGTTCAATCTGAGTTTCAGCCGAAAACCCCATTCCACCATGAATTTGAACACCTTCGTCTACCACATAATCCAAGCATTCCGAGCCAACAACTTTAAGAATAGCACATTCAGGTGCAAACTGTTCTATTCCTTTTAAAGTGGCTTTCCCCTTATCCATCCCACTTTCTATTAGGGAATTGATTGCGTCATCAATATTCTGAGAAGCCCTATATGTAGCTGATTCAACAGTAAATATTTTGATAATTTGTTCTGCTAATTTATGTCTGATTGCTCCATATTTTGAAATCGATCTTCCAAATTGTTCACGTTCATTCGCATAATTGATAGAATCGACGAAGGCACCTTTTGCGCCACCCATAACACCTCCAGCTAATTTTATTCTTCCAATATTTAAAATATTTACAGCGATCTTAAATCCTCCTTCTCTTTCTCCAAGCAAATTCTCCACAGGTATTTTTACATTATTGTAAAATACCTGTCGTGTCGAAGATCCTTTAATGCCCATTTTTTTCTCTTCTGCATTCAGGGTAATTCCTTCTGAATCCGCCTCAATTAAGAACGCAGTTAAGTTCTTATCATCTTCGATTTTAGCAAAAACTGTATGCAGGTTCGCAAATCCACCATTGGTAATCCACATCTTTTGTCCTGTAATACTGTAATGTTTTCCGTCTTCGCTTAAAACAGCTTTCGTTTTTCCCGAATTTGCATCCGAACCCGAGCTAGGCTCAGTAAGGCAATACGATGCCTTCCATTCTCCAGAAGCCAATTTTGGAATGTACTTGGCCTTCTGCTCTTGTGTCCCATAATATAGTAATGGTAAAGTCCCAATTCCTGTATGCGCCCCGTAAGCAACTGAAAACGAAAATCCAGTACCCAGTGCTTCAGTTGCGAGCATCGAAGTTTTAAAATCGACACCCATACCACCTAGGTCTTCGGGTACGGAAAGACCAAGCATCCCTAGTGCTCCGGCCTTTTCCATCAGCGAAACCATTAATCCCTCTTCCATAGCATCAATTCGATCCAAATTCGGATGTACTTCTGTTGCTAGAAAATCACGGCACATTTGAGCAATCATCTGCTGCTCTTCGGTCCATTCTTCTGGAATGAATATTTCTTGTGCCTTCGTATCTCTAATCAGGAATTCTCCTCCTTTAATTGCTTCTGTTTTCTTATCTGCTGTTTCCATTGTAATCCTTTATATAATCTTAATTCAAAAGTTCAAAAATACCGCATGCACCCTGACCTGTTCCAACACACATCGACACTGCACCATATTGTTGTTTTCTTCTTCTCATTTCATTAAACAATTGCACCGTTAGTTTTGCTCCAGTACACCCCAATGGGTGTCCTAATGCAATCGCTCCACCGTTGACGTTAACAAGTTCCGAATCAACACCAAGCTCTCTAACACATGCAACGGCTTGCGATGCAAAAGCCTCATTTAATTCTATTTGTTCTAATTGATTCAGCTTCATTCCTGCATTTTTCAACGATGCCGGAATGGCATGTAGTGGTCCCATTCCCATTATTTTAGGTTCAAGGCCAACAACCGTAAAGTCTACCATTCTTGCGATAGGTTGTACACCCAGTTCTTTCACCATATCTTCAGACATCACCATTACGAATGCAGCTCCATCAGATGTTTGAGAGGAATTACCTGCTGTAACTGATCCTCCCTGAGCAAAAACCGGTCTTAATCTGGCAAGCGCTTCCAAAGTGGATCCAGCACGTGGTCCCTCATCCGTATCGACAACGTAATTTCGTTCTTGCCTCTTTTCATTTTCATCTAAATACACTTCATTAACTGTTATTGGCACAATGTCTTCTTTAAATCGGCCATTAGCAATAGCATCAAGTGCTTTTTGGTGTGAACCCATCGCAAACTTGTCTTGATCTTCTCTGGACACATTGAACTGATTTGCCACTGCTTCTGCAGTTAGCCCCATTCCCCAATACCAATCCGGTTGATTTTTGCCTACCCGTGCATTGGGCACAACTCTCCATCCTCCAAACGGAATTGGAGACATTGTTTCTACACCACCCGCAATGATACAATCCGCAGCTCCTGCCATGATTTGGTAAGATGCAAGAGCAATGGTCTGTAATCCGGATGAACAGTATCGGTTCACAGTCATTCCCGGAACCTTATCGGTATCCAATCCCATTAATGAAATCATTCGGCCAATATTCAAACCTTGTTCCGCCTCAGGAGTCGCATTTCCTACAATTACATCATTGATTCTTAATGGATCTAGTTGTGGGAAATCTGACATTAATTTTCTAACTACGTCAGCTGCTAAATCATCCGGTCGAGTAAATTTAAACTTCCCACGAGGTGCTTTACCTACTGCTGTTCTGTATCCACCTACTATATATGCTGTTTTCATTTTCATCACAATTAGTTTCTTAAAATTTTACCCGTTTGAAGTAAGCTCTGCAGCCTTTCCAATGTTTTCTTCTCAGCACATAATTCCAAAAAGGCTTTACGCTCCATGTCTAGTAAATACTGTTCCGATACTTCTGTTGGTGAGGACAAATCTCCACCACATAACACAAATCCCAATTTTTCCGATATTAATTTATCATGGTCTGAAATATATTTACCTGCATGCATCGCATCGGCACCTACGTATACAATACCGAGTCCTTCCTGGCCAAAAACTTTCACATCTTTTCTTCGAGCCGGTTGCTGGTATCCTTTATTTGCCATTTCTAAGCAAACCTCTTTAGCATAAATTAGTTGATGTGCTCTAGATACGATTACCTCATCTACTCCTGGTCGATAATAACCCAGTTCGAATCCTTCATGCGCTGAAGTCGCAACTTTTGCCTGACCAACAGTCAAAAATCGATTACGGAGGTTGTTAATGCGCATGTCTCCTTCCTTTAATTCATCTGCATTTCTTAATGCAAACTCCTTCGTTCCGCCACCTCCAGGAATTAAACCAACACCAAATTCTACTAAGCCCGTGTAGGTTTCGGCATGTGCAATTACCTTATCTGCATGCAAACAAATTTCGCATCCACCACCCAATGCAAGTCCATGTGGAGCTGCAATCACAGGAATAGCAGAATACCTCAAACGCATCATTGTATTTTGGAATGCACGAACCGAAAAATCTAACTCATCGAATTCTTGCTCAACAGCCATCATGAAAATCATTCCAACATTTGCACCAGCAGAAAAGTTTTCACCTTCATTTGAAATGACAACACCTTTCCATTCGCCAGTTTCTGCCAAATCAATTGCTTTATTTAGTGCTTGCAAGACTCCACCGCCAATTGTATTCATTTTGGTATGGAATTCTACATTAATAATCCCGTCCCCTAAATGAATGATGTGGGCATCTGCATTGCTCCAAATGGTTTCTGTTTCTCTTACATTAGCCAAGGATAAAATTTCTTCCGTTCCTGGAATCACTTTATAACATTTTTCAGCAACATCGTAGTATTTTCTGGCACCATCTTCCAACTTATAGAAAGAAGTAACGCCATCAGCAATCATATCGTAAACGAACTGAGCAGGTTTCCGATCTAATTCTTCCATTACCTTAAGTGCCTTTTCCAAACCTATGCAATCCCAAGTTTCAAAAGGACCCATTTGCCAACCAAAGCCCGCTTTTAAAGCATCGTCAATTCGGTATAATTCGTCTGAAATTTCGGGAATTCGATTCGTCACATATTGAAACACTCCTGAAAAAACTGATTGATAAAACTTGCCAGCTTTGTCTTTTCCACCAAATAGAATCTGCGTTCTTTTTCCTAAATCATCTTCCAATTTTGCGGTCTTGAGTGTCGCAAAGCTCACTCGATTCTGAGCTCTATACTCCAGAGTTTCCAAATCCAAAACCTGAATTTCTTTTTTACCCTCAGCATTGACGGATTTTTTAAAAAATCCTTGCTTGGTTTTAGAACCCAGCCAGCCGTTCTCGACCATTTTCGAAACGTAAGTAGGAATTTCAAAAACTTCTCTACGTTCATCATCAGGGCAATTATCCCTCACTCCAGAAGCTACATGTACAAGCGTATCCAAACCAACAACATCACAAGTTCTAAATGTTGCGGACTTTGGCCTACCCATGACCGGACCCGTTAATTTATCCACCTCCTCAACGGTAAGGCCCATTTCACCTACCGTATGAAAAAGATCTTGTATCGCATATACTCCAACCCGATTAGCAATAAATGCAGGTGTATCCTTACACAGAACCATTGTCTTGCCCAATATTCTTGCTCCGTAATCCATAAAAAAGTCGATAACACTTGGATCTGTCTGAGGTGTTGGTATGATTTCCAACAACTTTAAATAGCGAGGAGGATTAAAAAAATGAGTGCCACAAAAGTGCTTTTGAAAATCAGCGCTACGTCCTTCAAGCATCATATGAATTGGAATTCCTGAGGTGTTAGAAGTAATTAAAGTGCCCTCTTTCCTGTATTTTTCCACATTATCAAAAACGATTTTCTTGATGTCCAATCGCTCTACAACGACTTCAATTATCCAATCGCAATCTGCAATTTTGTGCATGTCGTCGGTCATGTTTCCCGTAACAATTCTAGATGCAAATTTTTTGGTGTAAAGAGGCGCAGGTCTTGATTTCATTGCCGCTTTTAAGGCACCGTCTACCAACGCGTTTCTTTCGCTTTTTTTGTCAGAATCTTCCGCACCTTTAGGCACAATATCAAGCAGTAATACTTCACATCCTACATTGGCCATGTGGCAAGCGATTCCTGAGCCCATAACTCCAGAACCTAAAACGGCTACTTTTCTAATGTTTCTTTTCATTCCTTAATCTGTTACTTCTTGTATATATCGTTATTATCAATCAACTCATTCATTTTTGACAGGACTTCAAAAAAGTTTTTCATTTTTGTTTTTGAAATATTTTCTCGCATGAATTTGTTAAAATGTAAAACCGTATCTCTCGATAATTTTCGTTTTACTTCTCCCTCTTTGGTCAGAAAAACCCTAACCATTCGTTTATCAAGTTTATCCGCTCTTTTCACAATTAGCCCTTTACCTTCAAGTGATTTAAGCATCCTAGTCAGACTCCTAGGCTCCATTCCCATCTTCGGGCCTAACTTTGTAGAGGGAGTACCATCCTTATCAATATTTAATAGAACTTGGCCTATAGCCATAGAAAGTCCGTAATTGCTAGCTTCAGTGTTGTACATTTTGATAATCTTATACCAAGCCCAACGCACCTGAAAATCGATTGCCTCATCTAATTTAATCGTCTTTTCCACTAATTGTTCTTTTTCTAACTCAACCAAATATATAAATATTTGTTATGCATGCATACCTTTTTTTGATTTATTTCAGATTGATTTCCGGACAGAATTATCAACTAACCTGTTTACTGCCGAGCAAGAAAGAATGCAAAGATTTGCACATCATCACTTTGATGACGACTCTTGCAAAAGACCACCGGTGAGTCTAATCAAATCTGTTTTCGCATCAACAAGATTATACAAAGATTCCAGACTAGAAATACCTGTATTCAAGTAGGTAATATTGATATCGCGGAAATTAAAAGAGTTAATAATTCCCCTTTCGTATTTTTCTTGAGCAATTTCTAGGTTTTTCAGTGCGATACTGGCCGATTCAACATTAAGAGAATAGACTTTTTTTCTCATTTCATAGAGTTCGTGCGCCCGAATTAGATCTCGATTCAAGGTTTGTTTTAATTCTGTAACCTGTAGACCATTTATTTTGGTTTGAATATCCGCACTTTGAATGGCTCTTTTTACTTTACCACCATTAAACAAGTTGAAGGATAAAGAAAAATTACCGTAATAATTAAGATTCGCTCCTTGCTGTGATGGGAAATCAGCAATGCGGTAAGAGCTTGAATTTCCTGAAGCACCAGCATTAAAGGAAATAACAGGGAACATGCTAGACTTGGCAATCAGTACATCTTGTCTAAAAATTTCCTCATTAATAAATTGGTTCTTTAAGTTTTGATTATTAGACTCCATTTTACTTTTTAAATCTGCATAATCATAAGTTGGGAAGTCATTCATCAATACATCTGCTAACTTATAATTACTTTCAGATTCTGCTCCCATAATGATATTTAAGTTTCTTCGAGCATTTCTAAAAGCTATTTCTTGTAACATCAAATTAGCAGAATCAATTAAAACTTGGTTTTGAAATTGCAGTAAATCCGTAGAAACATTAGTGCCAATTTCTGTTTTGAGCTTATTGTAATCATATTTATTCTTTGACGTTTGCAGTACATCTCGAAGCAATTCTAATTTGGATTCCTGAATTTGAACGTTATGGTAACTTAAGATAAGTGCCTGTATCGTATTTTCAATAACAACTGCTGCATTCCCCTCTGATTGCTCTTGCACTTGGGCAAGTCGATTCTTATTCGCTTTAACCGCAAAGCCGTTAAATAAAGTCCAATTAAGATCTAGGCCACCCTGCAGAGAGTTTGAAATTAATAAAGCTTGAATGAACGATGTCGGATTTTTACTTTGATCTGAGATATTATTCCCTTGGGACATAGACAATGATACGGACGGATATCTTCCAGCTTGTCCCCAGGTGTTGTTAATTTTTGCCTGAGCAGATTGCAGTTGGATAATCTGAATTTGAAAATTATTTTGTAAAGCAACTTCAATGGCGTTTTTGAGCGTCAAACTATTTTGTCCAAAAGCTAAAATACCCGAAGACAATAAAAAAATAGTTACCATTAATTTAAGCATGTCATTCTATATTTATTGTTTTTTCCATTTGAGAAATTCTCGGATTGACGACATCAAAATCTGCCATTAGCTGTTCTCTTTTCATGATTTTCGTCACGGGCTCCACCTCAATTCTTGCAGGTGGGTATTTACCTCCTCGCCACAACCACCATCTCGACCTTTTCATGTCTGCAAAAAACAAAATGAGTGCGGGAAAAAAGAAGATTAAAATTAGTGTCCCAAAAAGTACTCCGTAAGCAATTGTAATTGCCATCGGCACCAAAAACTGAGCTTGAAAACTGCTTTCCAAAATCAATGGATATAAACCTGCAACAGTAGTTATGGTGGTTAATATCACTGGTCTGAAACGTTGTTTCCCACATTCATAAGCCGCTTTTTTAACATCCATTCCCTGTCGTAAGAATCGATTATATGTATCTAACATCACCACTGAATCATTTACCAAAACACCTGCAAGTGCAATGACTCCAAACAGTCCTAAAGTTGAAAAATTAAATCCTTCTATCCCATGTCCCATAATCGCCCCATAAAAACCAATCGGAATTACCATAAGAATAAGCCGAGCCTGATAAAAGGACTTGAAATTCAAGGATAAGATAATCATCATCATAACTATTGCTGCAATAAATGCAATCATAAACCAATAGACACTTTCCATTCCTTCTTCTGACTGTCCGCGCATACCTACTTGCACCTCTGGAAATTTTTCTGCAATCTGTGGAACAATTTCAGCATATATTTGACTACTATATTCACCCACTTTAGTCATATCTGTTACATCAGCAGATATTTCAATTTCTTGACGCCCGTCTAAATGGTTGATTTCTACTTTACCTCGTTTAATCGTATATTCTGCCAATTCATAAAAAGGAAAACTTTGCCCAGTATTTGTTTTAATACGCACATTGTCAATATTAGAGAGCGAACTCCTTCCTGACTTTGGATAACGAACCCATACTTTAATCTCATCTCGACCAAGAATTAACCGTTGTGCTTCCGCGCCAAAAAACCCTTGCCGGATTTGTCCCAAAACGTCGTTTAGCGTTAGGCCTAACAATCTGGCTTTAGGTTTTAGCGAGATTTGAAGCTCCCTATTTCCTATACCAGAATTATCAATTACGTCATTTAATCCATCTATATTTTCTAACTCATTCGTTAACCACCTCGCGCAATCAGTCAAAACAAATGCATCTTCAGAAGTAATGGAAATGGATATCGGTTTTCCAAATTGCTCTTCTCCACCTACAGAAAACTTTTCTAATCTGTTTTGCCAATCTTTAGAAATGCATGCTTTTATCCTATTAGCGATTGCTCTGGTATCAATATTATCCGAAGATTCCGTAGATACACGAATCAATCCTGCATGCGGTCCTATTTCTCCCAAACTTGATGCATTTCCTACTGTAAGAGAAACATAAGTAATCACTTTTTCACCGAGCTCTTGCTCTAATAAAACTCCTAAAGAGTCTATTTTTTCTTGCGCATACCATAAAAATTCCTCAGTTTGAGTTGCCGTCTCTCCAGGTTTGAAGGCAGCAGCAAGCGTTATGGAGTCAAAAGGAGGGTTTTCAAACCATGTCCAACCGATATACCCTTTCGCCTGAAGAAAGACAGTAAACAGAATAAATACTAAAGGGAAAAATACCCATGCTCTGTAGCGCTTTATAATGCCTCTCAACAAATAGGCGTAACCATCTCTTAACCAATCAATCCCTTTTTCTAGCCTAAATCGAATTCCTTTATTCTTTTTTCTGGACTTGTCACTTAATACCCAGTTATGCGAAAGGTGTGCAGGCAATATTAAAAATGCTTCAACCAGAGAAAGTAGTAAACAGGCAACAACAGCAAATGCCATTTCAGCCATAAATGCCATGCGGCCTTCAACAAAGAACAAAAATCCAAATGCAACAATGGTGGTTATTACTGAAGTAAAAACGGAAGACATCACCTCTAATGTTCCATCTAATGCCGCTTTCATCGGTGTTTTTCCGCGCTCATAATGAGCATAAATATTTTCAGCTATTACAATCCCGTCATCAACAAGAATTCCAATCACCATAATCATTCCAAAAAGAGAAATCATGTTAATCGTCATACCGTATATTGCACCAAAAGCAAACATTCCAATAAAGGAGAAAGGAATTCCAAAAGCAACCCAAAGTGACAATCGTATTCTTAAAAACAAGCTTAAAACGAAAACCACTAAAAGTAATCCAAAAAACAAATTAACGCCGAGCAAGTCAATTCGATCATCTAACATGTCCGAAAACTGGAACATGATTTTCATTTCAAATCCTTCATTATTTATGTTAAAATCATTAACATATTTCTCGGTAAATTCAGCAATTTTTGAAAGATCATCATTTGGTAGTTTATTAACTAAGTAAGTAACACTTCTTTTACTATTTACATAAGACTTAACAGCCACCTCCGAGAAATCTAATGATACATTTGCCACATCTCGAATCTTAACCTTATTTCCATCAGGCTGCGCGAATATCACAATGTCTTCAATATCCTTCGGATCTGCAGAACGATTCATTGAACGAATAAATAACTCCTCAGCATCCGTTTTTATCGTACCTCCAGAGAAATCTAGGTTATTTGAATTAATAGCAAGGACAACCTGATTGAATGATAAATTATACCGTTGCAAATCAGATTCCCTTATTTCAACGACAATTTCTTTATCTGGATAGCCAAATTTTTGAAGATCAGAGATGGCACTTGAGTTCAGAAAGTCTCTTTCCACTTTATCCCCTACTTCCTTCAAAACATCCAAATCATCTGGCCCTGAGAGAGAGATAAACGAAGCCATACTCATTCTTCCCGCTTCATTTTTAACAACTAGTGGTTGCTCCGATGCGATTGGTAATCCATTAACACCGTCTACCGCATTTTTAACTTTAGTGAGCATTTCATCGATGTCTTCGTCTGTATAACATTCGACATAAATGGTAGAAAAATTTTCGGCAGAAGTTGATGTGATTTCTTCTATTCCCGAAATTGTCTTTAATGCTTCTTCTAGCTTAGTGGTAACACCCTCTTCCATCTCTTGTGGGGAAGCACCTGGATAAGCTACCATAATATTCAACCGATTACTTTCCATTTCAGGGAAGAAGGAATGGCGCATCGTAAACATGCTTAATAAGCCAAAACCAAGAATAACGATTATGATTGCATTCGACCAAATCGGATATTTAATAAAAAATGAAATGAATTTTCTCATCCTTATTTCTCTATTGTAGCTACTTTCATGTTGTCTTTGGGGTTTACTAATGGTTCAACAACAACAACTTCACCACTGTCCAGTCCACCGATTAAAGCCATTTCATCTCTCAATAAGACTACATCTACACTTTGTTTGGTTAAAATTGAGTCTCTAACCACATAAACCTTCGCGATATTTCCTAGCAACGCACTTCTTGGTATTTCGAATACGTTAGAAATTGAATCAGCTTCAATAGTTGATAATAAATACATCCCATTAAAAACCTTTTTTTCACTACTCAAGAGCTCAACAAAAATGGGGACAGATTGCGTATTCGGATTCAGATACTGCCCTTTTCTTCTCACTTTTCCCAACCATGAATTATCTTGATCATCTGTTAAAACTGATTTCGCCCCTATTTGAACCCATTTGGCCTCGTCCATCTTTACCTGACATTCAACTTCTAATGCATCACTATTTATAATATTTATTACAGGACTACCTGGATTGACAACTGCACCGACATCTGTAAATGCATCTACAATAGTTCCATTAAAAGGGGCAGTTATCGTATACTTTGATAACCGCACTTGATCCGCTTTAATGCTGTAATATTCGCTCAAAACACTCCTCGAAGCTAACAGTGTTTTTAACTTTGAACTTACCAATGGTGGAATAGGTGGCAACGGCCTGTCCATATCGATATTATCAAAAAACATATTCCACACTTCATAATGAGCGGGATAATCCACTTTTATGTCAGGGAGTATATTCGCTAGAAGCGTAAGGAAATTACTCTTCCTTGCGGCAATTAGGAGCGATGCATCATTGCTATTGATACTAAATAAAACCTGCCCCTTTGTAAATGAGGTACCTTTTTTAATCGGAACGTTGCCAGCTAAAAGTGCACCTTGTACTTCAGCCATAACACTGATTGCCTGCGTAGAGCTAACCCTACCTAATGCCTCAATCTCAATAGCATAAGTTTGTAATTCTACTGTTTCCGTATTGACAAATTTGAGTTTTTCTTGAGCATTTGTTGATGTAATAGCGGTAGTATCTACATTTACATTTTCTCTTTCTGTTGCTAAACCTTGCGATTTTCCAGAATAATAGGCAATCCCAATTACAATAAGAATTAGTAAAAAGAGAAACACTAAGAGATAAGGTCTCCATTTCATAAGGCTCGTTAATTTTAATCTAATGTACTAGTTCAAATAGAATTATACAGGCACAATACACCTGTGGCGTATTTTTTCTTTGAATGGTATTTTTCTATGAATTCGAATTGGTACGAATGATCAAATTATCCGAGTAACGGTTAATAACTTTGTGAATAATCACAAATGAAGCACGGCTGTTAATACCTTGTCAGTTTTTATTTTTGATGACATACACTTAACATCTACCATGTTACAAACATTGTTCAGGAAAAAAAAGTACACGGAAGATACTTTGGCCAATGTGTTTGTCAATAATCTAATTAATTCCGTTGACGCAAGTTTCGAAGACGTTGCTGACTTGTTAAAATCTGATCCTGAGTTTGAGACTAAACCTAATTTTTCATCAACTGATTCAGATCGTTTCCTCATGGTTGTCATCGTTGGAAATCTGAATTTTCTTTCCAGATATTTCAGCACTGCTGAAGAACAGCTACTAAGAAAATGTATCGTTCGAAAATTAGCTAAGGTATTTGGCACCACATACGACGAGTTTAAAGGTCACATAGAAAACTACGAAGATTTTATGTGGCGCATAAATCACCCCTCTAATAATGTGTTGTATGGCATGTCCAAAACGGTATTTTACAAATACAATCTTGCACAATTTCAGGATGAATATTTTCGTGAAATGAAAGCGCCAAATCCCATTTTATTGAAACGACTGGATGACATCATGCGCAATTATGTTTGGGACTGGGATGCTTATTTAGCCAAAATCAAGTTGGTTACTCCCTGACATTACCCATTAAACAAAAAAAACCCGTGCAAGCACGGGTTCTTAATTGAAATTTTGTTAAGTCTTAATAGTGAAGATAACTTATCCTTAGAAATATTAAAATTTGAACGATAACCCACCTGCAACAAAATAGGGCGCATTACCAATGCCTACTTCAAAATTGGCTCCAATTACGTCTGTAAAATACGTTCTTACGCCAAATAAAGCTTGCACGGTCACAACTCCAGTAGGAATATCTGTGGATGCTCCAGTAGAGTTCCCTTGAGAATCTGTTGCTGACCCCGAAAGTGCCCAAATCGAGGTGCCCAACCTTGCCCCTGTATATAAATCCACTTTTTCGTTATTTCCAAAGTGGAAAAGAGGTCGTACTCCAATATTGTGTCTTGCAGCCGATAAGTCCACTGATGAAATCACTCCTGAAGTATCAATACTAGAATCAGACCAAGAAAACTTATTAAACGAATACGCAACTCCTAAACTGAAATTTTCTGTAATTCCATAATCTGCCATTACATTAATAATCGGAATAGACGAAACTGTATTGGTTCCTGAAGCTTCTAAAGTAGCGTTCAGAAGAGCCTTTAGTACTGATTGACCAATCGAATATCCCATTCCAGCAGAAACAACAACTTGATTTTGTTCTCGTTGTGCGTTTATAGAACTCGAGAATAGCATCCCCGAAGCGATAAAACAAAGTAATAATTTTTTCATTTTTTTATTTTTGTTAATAGATAAGTCGCAAATATCACATTTCGTGCCACAAATACCTATTTTCAAATCAACTATTATTCATGTCAGCCGATAAGATTGTAACTAACACACTGAGTAATTATTTTAAAAATTATTAATTAACACCTGATTCGTGTTTTATTTGATTGAGAGCTGATCCAAATCGAAACCATTCGATTTGCGCAGAATTGTAGGTGTGATTTAACACGATACGTTCTGTATCTCCATTGGCATGTGACAGTTCCAAATTGAGTTGTTTTCCTTCAGCAAACTGATCTAGATCAACAAAATTAAAAGTATCATTTTCTTGTACTTTGTCATAGTCAGATTCGTTGTCAAAAGTCAACCCGAGCATCCCTTGCTTCTTCAAATTAGTTTCATGAATTCGGGCAAATGATTTTACTACTACCGCCATCACTCCAAGATGTCTTGGCTCCATAGCTGCATGTTCTCTGGATGAACCTTCTCCATAGTTGTGATCACCAAATACAATAGAAGGAATTCCTGCAGCCTTGTACGCTCTTGCTGTAGCTGGAACTTCACCATAATCTCCTGTTAATTGATTTTTTACACTGTTCGTTTTATCGTTAAAGGCATTTACAGCCCCAATTAAACAATTATTAGATATGTTATCTAGATGGCCCCGGTATCTCAACCATGGGCCCGCCATTGAGATGTGATCAGTAGTGCATTTGCCAAAAGCTTTAATCAACAACTTCATTCCAACAATATTCTGCCCGTCCCATTTTGCAAAAGGAGTTAAAAGTTGCAGTCGTTCTGAATTTGGATTAACGGTTACTTCAATCCCGCTACCATCTCGAGCCGGTTCCTGATAACCATTGTCCTCTACTTCAAATCCTGCTGAAGGCAGTTCAGAGCCATTCGGTTCCTTTAGCATTACTTCTTCTCCAGATTCATTAATTAACGAATCGGTTAACGGATTAAAGTCTAATCTGCCTGAAATTGCTACAGCCGCCACCATTTCTGGAGAAGCAACAAACGCATGTGTATTCGGGTTGCCATCTGCGCGTTTCGCAAAATTCCTATTGAAAGAGTGGATAATAGAATTTTTTTCTTGTTTATCTGCGCCAGCACGATCCCACTGACCAATGCAAGGACCACAGGCATTGGTAAATATTCTGGTTGATTCAAACTTATTAAAGGTGTCCATCAAGCCATCTCTTTCTGCAGTATAACGAACCTGTTCAGACCCCGGATTAATTCCCAATATAGCTTTTGGCTTTACTCCTTTACTTACGGCATCATCTACAATCGAAGCAGCTCTAGTTAAATCCTCGTAAGAAGAATTGGTGCATGAACCAATCAATGCCCACTCAATATCAACAGGCCAATCATTCTCTTTTGCTTTTGTCTTCATTTCAGCCACAGGAGTAGCGAGATCTGGTGTAAATGGACCGTTAACATGAGGCGTTAATTCCGATAAATTTATTTCGATTACTTGGTCAAAATATTGCTCAGGGTCAGCATAAACGGCTTCATCACCAGTTAGGTGCTCGGCAACAGTGTCTGCTAAGTCAACGACGTCTTTTCGACCTGTTGCTTTTAAATACCTGCGCATCGAGTCATCATATCCAAATGTAGAAGTAGTTGCTCCAATTTCTGCACCCATATTACATATGGTTCCCTTACCAGTGCAAGACATCGATTCTGCTCCTTCACCAAAATACTCTACAATACAACCAGTACCACCTTTTACAGTTAAAATTCCAGCAACTTTCAGTATCACATCTTTTGGCGCTGTCCAACCGTTTAATTTCCCAATTAATTTAACACCTATTAGTTTTGGAAACTTTAATTCCCACGGCATTCCAGCCATTACATCAACTGCATCTGCTCCACCGACACCAATGGCAACCATTCCTAATCCTCCGGCATTTACTGTATGCGAATCCGTACCTATCATCATTCCTCCAGGAAATGCATAATTTTCAAGAACCACTTGATGAATTATTCCTGCACCCGGCTTCCAAAATCCAATACCGTATTTATTGCATACTGTACTCAAGAAATTAAACACCTCATTGTTTTTATTGATGCCTTCTTGCAAATCTTTAGATGCCCCTATTCTGGCTTGAATGAGGTGATCGGCATGAGCCGTGGATGGAACGGCTACTTTACTTTTCCCCGCTTGCATAAATTGAAGCAGCGCCATTTGCGCAGTAGCATCTTGCATCGCCACTCGATCAGGAGCAAAATCAACATAAGACTCTCCGCGCTGAAAAGCATTTTTTGCGGCACCATCCCACAAATGAGAATACAATATTTTTTCGGCAAGCGTTAACGGTTTATTCAAGACTGCTCTCGCAGCATTAATTTTAACCGGTAATTTTTCATATACCTCCTTAATCATGTCAATATCAAACGCCATAGACTTTGTATTACTTTAATTACAATATTTTCAAAACCAAATTTGTAGCTCTTTGCCGAATTTGGGGTAACGAATTTAAGAAATTGACTTGAGTATTGGTAATCCTTTAACTAGGAAGATGAACATTTGTATAATATTTCTTTTCAAGAATGATCTTATGCTAAATGTTATTGCAAAAAAAAAGCATCCTTTTGGATGCTTTAAAAATATTAAGAGCGTTAAAAATTTATTCTTCAACAACTTCAAAACTGATGTCAACTGACACATTTTTTTGAAGCTTAACCGTTGCTTTGTAAGAACCAACTTCTTTAATTGATTCATTCTCCATCTTGATTGATTTTCTATCTACTTGAAAACCTTCAGCCTTGAGAGCT
The DNA here is from genome assembly GCA_018663635.1 of Crocinitomicaceae bacterium. Classification (GTDB taxonomy): domain Bacteria; phylum Bacteroidota; class Bacteroidia; order Flavobacteriales_D; family Parvicellaceae; genus UBA10066. The sequence continues at coordinate 7,980 of JABJPZ010000265.1, read as the reverse complement.
TCAGCCAATTGCACTGTATTAACCGAACCGAATATTTTACCGGCTTCGCCTACTTTAGCGCCAATTTTAATGGTAACGTTTTGAAGCTTTTCTGCTAACGCATTCGCTTCTTCTAACATTTTTGAAGCCTTATGAGATCGCTGTCTCAACGTTTCTTCGTGCATTTTTCTTGCCGAAGCCGTTGCCAAAATCGCCTTTCCCTGAGGAATCAAATAGTTTCTACCATAGCCAGCCTTTACTGATACTAATTCGTCTTTCTCTCCAAGAGAATCGACATTTGTTTTAAGAATTACGTCCATGATTTCTCTCCTTCTTATTTCAACATATCGCCTACATAAGGCATTAATGCCAAGTGTCTCGCTCTTTTAACAGCTTGAGTCACTTTTCGTTGATACTTTAATGAAGTTCCTGTAACTCTTCTAGGAAGAATTTTTCCTTGTTCATTAACAAATTTTAAAAGGAAATTCGGGTCTTTAAAATCAATGTATTTGATACCCGACTTCTGGAATCTACAGTACTTATCCTTCTTAATTTCTATATTAATTGGTGTTAAGTACCTTATTTCTGATTGTTTGTCTGACATAATGAGATTTTTAAATGGTTAGTTATGCGCTTTCAGCAAGTCTTTTGATTCGCTTCGCCGCATAAGTAATCGCGTGCTTATCTAATTTTACAGTTAAGAACCTTAAGATTCTTTCGTCTCTTCTAAAGGCTAGTTCTAGTTTTTCTATCACGTCGCCCGAAGCTTCAAATTCCACAAGTTGATAGAATCCGGTAGACTTTTTCTGTATTGGATAAGCCAATTTTCTCATACCCCAAAATTCAGAGTTCTTGATTTTTGCCTTTCCATCCTTCAAAATCTTTTCGAATTTACCAGCTGCTTCCTTTGTCTGAGCTTCAGACAAAACGGGAGTTAAAATGAAAACAGTTTCGTATCGATTCATAATTTTAAATAATTGAAATTGGCGGCAAATATAAGGCTTTTTCCTGTTCATTTCTGCAATTCAACAGCATAATTATTTCAGAAGCGCTCGAATCTACCTAAAACAGGCACAAATCAAGGCAAAACTAAGTCCCGATTTCACTTAATAATGGCAATTAATAGCTAAACCTTTTAACTTAATATTTATTCGATCGAAATATTGTGTTAAAACGGTAATGGTGTTTTATAAAAGGCAAAAATCCTCGGTTATATAGTCTGTTTTACACAGTTATTAACATGGTTGAAAATTCGTTGATTTTTCTTTTGTTGGCAGCAAGCATTAGCAAAGTAGATTTCTATCTTTGTACAAAGCATTGCATTAATCAATGAGTGAATTTATAGTATCAGCACGAAAATACAGACCAACTGCTTGGGAGAGTGTAATTGGGCAACGTGCAATTACTGAAACACTCGTTAATGCAATCAACACCAATAAATTAGCTCATGCTTATTTATTTTGTGGGCCAAGAGGTGTTGGGAAAACGACTTGTGCAAGGATTTTTGCAAAAACCATCAACATGGAAGATGGTAAAGAATTAAACGAGCATGCATTCAATGTTTTTGAATTGGATGCGGCTTCCAATAATTCGGTTGATGATATTCGTCAATTAACGGATCAGGTTAGGATTCCACCTCAGCACGGCACTTACAAAGTGTACATTATAGATGAAGTTCACATGCTTTCATCTAATGCATTTAACGCTTTCCTTAAAACCCTAGAAGAACCTCCTCCTCATGCCATTTTCATTCTAGCGACAACTGAGAAACATAAAATCATTCCTACCATTCTTTCTCGATGTCAAATTTTTGACTTTAACAGAATTCAGGCAAGTGACATCGCCAATCATTTACAATCGATTGCAGAGAAAGAGGAAATTAGTACTGAACCAAAAGCGCTGGCACTTATTGCTCAGAAAGCGGATGGTGCTCTGCGCGATGCATTATCTATGTTTGATCAATTGGCCTCCTTTACCGGTAAAAACCTTACCTACGCTTCCGTTCTTGAAAGTCTCAACATTTTAGATTACGACTACTACTTTAAGATAACAGATATTTGTATCGAAAACCAAATTCCTTCGGCGCTAATGTCGTTAAACGAAGTGCTGAACAAAGGTTTTGATGGCCGACATTTTATCAATGGATTAGCTGCGCATTTCAGAGATTTGTTAGTTAGCAAAGACCAATCAACGATTACTTTACTCGATGCTGCAGAAGATTTAAAACAACAATACCTCGATCAATCCACACTAACACCTAATGGATTTTTATTGAAAGGAATTGAGTTACTAAACAAGACTGACCTTAGTTATAAAGCAAGTAAAAATAAACGGTTATTAGTCGAACTTGCTTTGATGCAGTTATGCTCAATCACTTCGGTGGACGAAAAAAAAAAGGATCAACCTTTAGCTGGTCAAAAATAATTCCACTTCTACCTCCGGATTTATCCAAGCTAGTTTCAACCGAAAGTCTCGAATCTACCAATCAAGAAACTGCTTCCACACAAGAATCATCCAAAAGTGAGTCAGAAAATACTTTGGCTATCAATCAAGAAAACCCTAATGAGTCAAAAAAAATATCTCGCAGGATTACAATTGACGAAAATCGAAGTAAAAAAGTAAACCCTTCTGCTTCTTTTAAACAAAAATCTGGCAAAAATCGATCTTCTGTCTCCATCACTTCTTTGTTAAATAACAATGACACAGAAAAAGCGAAAGAAAAAAAAGAAGAGCACACAAATAAGCCTGTAGAAAAATTTGCTTTTGATGACCTCATGGTTAAATGGAACAGCTATGCCAACAAAATAAAAAATGGAGGAAAAACAAACCTACATGCAACGATTACGAGCCATTTACCCGTGCTTAAACCAAATTTTATAATTGAGCTGAAAATCAACAATTCGGTTCAGGAAGAACTTTTACAAGGAGAAAAATTGCATTTTTTGAATTACTTGCGAAAAGAGCTTAATAACTACGAAATTCAAATCGAAACGATCATTATCAGCGATCATACTGGTAAAAGTCTATACACAACTCGTGACAAATACGAAAAATTAGCTGAAAAAAATCCAGCCCTAAATAAGCTAAAAGATTTATTAAAACTTGATTTAGATTATTAGCATTTTTATCTTGACATAGGTCAGTCTTTCTACTACATTTGCACCCATTCTATACACTCATGTATCGATAATAATATACAATCTATCAGAAGAGGAAATATCATGGCCAAAGGAAAAATTATATACACCAAAACAGACGAAGCTCCATTTTTAGCAACGCAATCCCTACTACCTATTATTAAGGCATTTACTTCTTCTTCCGGAATTCAAGTTGAAACCAAAGACATCTCTCTTGCAGGAAGAATCTTAGCTAATTTCCCTGATTACCTTAAATCAGAACAAAGAATTAATGACGCTTTGTCTGAGCTTGGTGATCTCGCCAAAACACCGGATGCAAACATTATAAAATTACCAAACATAAGTGCCTCAATTCCGCAATTAAAAGCGGCAATAAGTGAGTTGCAAAAACAAGGATTTGGTATCCCCGATTATCCAGAGGATGCCAACTCAGAAATTGAGTTAGACGTCGCAAATCGTTACAATAAGATAAAAGGTAGTGCGGTAAACCCAGTATTAAGAGAAGGTAATTCTGATCGGAGAGCTCCAAAAGCCGTTAAGGAATATGCAAAAATAAATCCGCATTCTATGGGGGCTTGGAGACACGATTCAATTACCGAAGTGGCGACCATGACTCACGGTGATTTTAAATCGAATGAAAAATCAATTACCACTGTCAGCGCTACTCAATTTAAAATTGAATTTGTTGATGAATCTGGTACTGTCTCGATATTGCGAGAATTCGCACCCTTATTAGAAAAGGAAATAATTGACGCTTCCGTGATGAGTAAATCCGCCCTTGTATCGTTTTTGCGCGAACAGTTATCAGATGCAAAAAACAAAGGACAACTTTTCTCATTGCATATGAAGGCTACAATGATGAAAGTTTCAGACCCCATTATATTCGGACACGCAGTTCGTGTGTTTTTTAAGTCTGTATTTGAAAAATACTCGGAGCTCTTAGACTCTATTGGAGTTGATGTCAGTAACGGATTTGGAGATTTACTAGAAAAAATACAAGAATTACCTCAAAATCAGCAAGAAGAAATTCACTCAGATATTAAAGCATGCATTCTCAATGGGCCCGATCTTGCTATGGTAGATTCGGACAAAGGGATTACGAATTTACATGTGCCGAGCGATGTAATAGTAGACGCTTCTATGCCCGCTATGATTAGGACATCGGGGAAAATGTGGAATGCAAAAGGGGAAACTCAAGATACAAAGGCAGTTATTCCCGATAGCAGTTATGCACCTCTTTACCAAGTTGTCATTGATTTCTGTAAAGAAAATGGTGCTTTTGACCCTACAACGATGGGCACCGTTCCCAATGTTGGTCTCATGGCAAAAAAAGCGGAAGAATACGGTTCACACGACAAAACTTTTGAAATAAAAACAAATGGTTCCGTGCGGATTGTCGATGCAAATGGTACTACTTTATTGGAACATCATGTTGAAGCTGGAGATATTTGGAGAGCCTGCCAGGTTAAAGATGAACCCATTCAAGATTGGGTAAAACTTGCTGTTAAACGTGCTCGTGCAACAGGTTCGCCTGCTATTTTTTGGCTGGATGAGAAAAGAGCTCATGACGCCCAAATAATTGTAAAAGTCAACACCTACTTAGCAGATCACGAAACCACTGGTCTAAACATAGAAATCATGTCTCCTGTTGACGCTTGCCAATTCACATTGGATCGACTAAAGATTGGTAAAGACACCATATCTGTTACCGGAAATGTACTTAGAGACTACTTAACGGATCTTTTTCCAATTTTAGAATTAGGAACAAGTGCCAAAATGCTTTCTATCGTGCCATTAATGAATGGTGGAGGTCTTTTCGAAACGGGTGCAGGAGGCTCTGCGCCCAAACATGTTCAACAATTTAATAAAGAAAATCACCTGCGTTGGGATTCATTGGGAGAGTTTTTAGCTATTGCTGTTTCCTTAGACCATTTAGGAGAATCCTGTAATAATTCAAAAGCAAATATTCTTGCTGAAACATTAGACGACGCAACAACCAAACTATTAATGAATGGCAAGTCACCAAAAAGAAAAGTAGGTGAATTAGACAATCGTGGAAGCCATTATTATTTAGCCATGTATTGGGCACAAGAGCTGGCCGAACAACAAAAAGACAAAGAACTGGCTACTATTTTTGCAGAGTTGTTTGAAAAATTATCAACTAATGAGCAAACTATTGTTGATGAGCTTAACGCTGTGCAAGGTGTTCCAGTAGATCTTTCTGGTTATTATCATACCAATGATGATCTCGGTGAAAAGCACATGCGTCCCAGCCAAACGCTGAATTCAATTATTGACGCAATGAATTAGGCCAAAGCATTCTTTTTATATTGAATTGACTCGTTCTAGCTTTTTTAGTAACTTTCCTTTTCATTATTAAATTTTCTTCCTTGAAAAAACTTCTACCCTCGATTGCTATTTTATTTTTTAGTGCAATACTCCTTTTTTCATTTAAAAGTGATGCGGAAAATAAAGGCTGCCATGTTTATGGTAAAATAAAATTCGTTGAATACGGTGAGGACTATAAAGTGAAGTTTGTTGAGTACGGAGAAAATTTAAAAATCAAGTACGTTGAATACGGTGAAGACAAAGTTGGAAAATGGAAAGTCGTCGATTACGGAGAAAAATACAAAATTAAGGTCGTGAAGTATGGTGAAGACTTCAAAGTTAAAGAAGTGGAATATGGCGAAGGTTGCTAGCCAGTATCGCTTTATTTCTCTAGTTTCTCTCTTTTTTTAACCTCCATTTTAATTTCTTTTAATTTATTTCGAATTAGTAATTTATACCCAGACAGGATAGTTTGATGTTTATGTAATTCTCGGATTCGGTATAAATGTCTGGACCGCTCAAAACGGTGGTTTGCTTTTCTTCTTGCCGACTCTGTTCTCTTTTCCCAAATGTAATTTACCTTGAGCTGTTTTTGGTTCTTTATGTCTGTTTTAAGCCACCAATTAATAGTGGTGTTCTGGTTTACAATCTTTTTATACCAATCGATTTGAGCCAGGTACTGTTCGATAATTTGTTGATTAAATACCTGTATAGATTCTCCCATATTATCAACATCAACAAATGGACTCATCTCAGTGTAAACTGTCTGATTAGCCTTTATTAATTTTTTCATCTCAACAATATTCCGGTAACCTCTGTTAATACATTCATTTCTATTTTTACTGAATAACCGGAAAAGACTATCTCGCTGGATTCGATGTATTGTATCAAAAATTTTTGCTCTTTTTCGTGTTTCGAAGTAAATAGAATCGAACTTAGCATAAAATTGAATAAGCCATAATTCTGCTTCAGCAGTATTATTAGCTTGTTCAATGAGTGCATCTTGAACTCTTGAAGAAAGTGGAAACAGTTTCTTTTCAATTGCAAATAAAAAACTGTAGATACTATCATTAGCAGTAAACAATTGTTGCAATTTTTTTTCATTATCAGCAAATGAATTCAAAGCAATATCAACTACAGCCCTGGACAATATTTCTTCAGAAGTTTTTGTCCTCAATTGCATCGCTTTTAACTTTTCACACGTTGCCGTCAGCTTTTCAATTTTATCAATCGTCTTTTTCCGGGCTCTTTTATGTTTTAAAATATACTTGGTATCCTTTTGTATGAACGCGTTCGTGCGGTTGATTACATCGGTGTTTTGTTTAAAAATCAATTTATACCGCCTTTTTTCTTGCTTGTTTAAATCGTTATGAACGATTTTTTCAACCTTACTTTGCCTTTTAAATGCAGATTTTGAAGTATCAATAAAATAAAATAATGTGTCGTATTCGTCATATCGAATCAGGCAATCTTCAAGGTCTTCTACTTTGGTATCGTTATACTTATTTAAATTAAGTTGGACATAATTCTCTTGACCAAAACCAAATGAAAAATAGTTAGTATCGCTAAATTCAAGATTAGAAAGTCCTAATAATTGAGCGCTATATTCATCAAAACGATATTGATTTATCTTTTCTTCAAAATTGAAGAAACTCCTGGTCTTCGGTCTTGATCGCATATACCGTTTTTTTTCTGTCATAGTCAATCTGAATGTGTCTATTGACATCGGAACATTCAGTAGCTGCCAAAATGGAGCATCTGGCAAATGATCTATGATCATTTCATCTGGAACCATATTGTATCTATGGTAAGTCGGTTCTTGAATAAAGGCTAACTTATATCGTACATACGGAATCCCAAGAACTCGTTTTAAAAGAGCAGCCAACTTCCGCTCTCTAGTCGTGACATAACCCGCATCAAAAGTAGCATCTACTAACTGCCAAACTCCATTTATTCGGATTCCATTCCATGAATGATCAGAAACGTGATACGCACTAGAATGCACATAAGTCCATAATTGTCTATCTACATTGCCATCAATTTTTTCACATTTTAGACCTGCTTCTTGATACAGTTCATTCAATAGTTGAGCATAATGCATACAAACACCTTTTCTTCTTCTTAGTGTTTTTTGAATGGATTGTTCTTTGACTTTACTCAAAGTCATTTGTTTAATGTCGTACTTAATATTATGGATTACCCAAGTATAAACTGCCAGTGCCTTGTCTTCCTCTTTTGTTAGGTGCCCCGTTAGCTCTTTCGCCAGCTTAGCTGCATTTCTTGATTTACTAAACGGCACTCTTTGAGACGCACTAATGACTGCATCCTGTTGCGCTTGAACACTGTACATACTGATTAGTATACCCACAAAAAGGATACGAATAATTATACTAGTATAATTCAAGATTATTGGCATTGTAGCAAACCTATTCAATTAACTCTTTAGCAAAAAAAATATTGCCAATTATTGATCTCGTAATCATTCTTATTTTAACCTTAATATTAACATATTCTTTTAATTGTATTCGTTCTCTTT
>JABJPZ010000264.1 GCA_018663635.1 Crocinitomicaceae bacterium | reverse complement strand
GATCAGTCTAGCACAAATTAACTTCAACCCGTAAAATCCGATAACAAACAAGACGATCTCATAAGATTGCAATCCTCTGCAAAATTGGTTTCCAGGATAATCCAATGTGTTGATGGCATAATACAACAGTATCGTTGACATAACAATAAAATTGGCCAGCAAAAAAAGTGCTGATGCACTTGCGAAAATTTGTCCATCTTTAAACGGCTGTATGACCGATTTCCCTTTATAAAACGAAGCAATAATGAATCGAAGTTTATCTGTTTGTCGAATTTTTATTACCACAAGTAAGAGGACACAAGACAATAAGCAAGTGAAAACAGCGAGGTTCCCTGAAAACTCCTCTTTTATTCTAGGTACTGGTTCGGAGTATAGCATGTGAATCGCAAATTGGTTATTCCCCACTTGAACTTGGCTAAAATTCTCAAAACTAATCACTCTATCGGCGTCATTATCCATGATATGGCGTAGCTTATTGCGACTTCTTTAAATTATTTATTAGACTTAAACAAAAATAGAAATCATAGCGTATTTCAGGATATATTGAAACAGACAGTTATAAACACTACCAACGAAAGCACATTTTGGCTACTTTTGCGCTGAATAAATCAAACCAATGAGTACAGATAGATTTGAAGCCCACGATTATTACCTAATGGATGAGCTATTAACCGAAGAGCATAAACTAATAAGAGAAGCTGCCCGAGCCTGGGTTAAAAAAGAAGTCAGTCCAATTATTGAAGATTGTTTCGAAAAATGTGATTTTCCAAAGCATCTCCTCCCCGGATTAGGAGAAATTGGTGCGTTTGGGCCCTATATACCAGAAGAATACGGTGGTGCCGGGTTAGATCAAATTTCATACGGTCTTTTAATGCAAGAACTGGAAAGGTGTGATTCAGGTCTACGATCAACAGCTTCCGTTCAAAGCTCATTGGTCATGTATCCGATATGGAAATATGGTTCTGAAGAGCAAAAGAAAAAGTTTTTACCCAAACTTGCCTCGGGTGAATGGCTTGGATGTTTTGGGCTTACCGAACCCGATCATGGATCAAATCCAGGTGGAATGGTTACCCATTTTAAAGATGCTGGAGACCATTATGTATTGAATGGTGCAAAAATGTGGATTTCAAACTCTCCGATTTCACAAGTTGCTGTTGTTTGGGCGAAAGATGAATCCGGTAGAATTCATGGTCTTCTGGTAGAACAAGGAATGGAAGGATTTACCGCTCCAGAAATGCATGGCAAGCACTCACTTAGGGCATCTATTACGGGCGAGCTAATTTTCGACAACGTAAAGGTGCCTAAAGAAAACTTATTACCAGGCAGAAGCGGGCTTGGAGCGCCACTTTCCTGCCTAGACAGTGCCCGCTACGGAATTGCGTGGGGAGCAATTGGTGCAGCAATGGACTGTTACGATTCTGCATTAAGGTATGCGAAGGAGAGAATACAATTTGACAAACCAATCGCAAGCTTTCAATTAATTCAAAAAAAGCTTGCCGAAATGGTTACAGAAATTACAAAGGCACAACTTCTTACGCACAGACTTGGCATACTGCGTGATGAAGGTAGAGCGACCTCTGCTCAAATTTCAATGGCTAAAAGAAACAATGTTGAAATGGCAATAAATATTGCAAGAGAAGCAAGGCAAATTCACGGTGCAATGGGCATCACCAGCGAGTACAGCATCATGCGACACATGGCAAATCTCGAGTCTGTTATCACCTATGAAGGCACACATGACATTCATCTATTAATTACCGGAATGGACGTCACTGGGATTCCTGCGTTCAGCTAATTCTAGAGGTGTACACAGGCTGTAAGGAATAATAAACAATAGATTGGCAATCGTTACCAACTTTATGCCGTTGTAAAACTCTCTGAAGTGCCCTAAATACAGTCCTGCATTAAAAGCTAAAAAACAGAGAGCAAACACAACTAACAAGCGCTTGTCGCGCGCCCTGTAAGTTCCGTGTTTTTGATAAAAATAATAGACGAGATAAATAACAGCGGGCCATAACATCAATAAAGAATAATTCTGTTGATGTGGGAATATTAAAGGGATGACTAAAAACAAGTAACCCAATTCCCAAAGCTGGTGTAGATTGGATGTTCTTTTAAAAGGCCTTGTCCTTAAAAAGAAAAAAGTGAATCCAATTAGAACTACACGAAGAGTATTAATAATCCAGCCTATTTCCTCCTCGTTCAGTTGATTTAAAAATAAGGGAGATTGTTGCAATACATCCAAATGGAATATGGCAGTTATCAAGGCAGGAATCCCTGCATGCGCAAAATCCAGTATGTGCTGCTGTTCCAAAGGATTAATGTTTCCCCACCACCCGTCTAATAAAAGTTGATTGTATTCATACCCTAAAAATATTACGGGTAAATACAATAATACAACGGAACACATCACAATAGAAATGAAGCTTCTGAATTCTCCTCGATAAAGTAAGTATGGAATCAATACCAGAGGCAATAGCTTTATATTTATTCCAATTGCCAATAATAGTCCTCCCTTAATTTTATTCCCTTTTTTAATACTATATAGTCCTTCAAGGGATATCCATAAAATAAAAATGGTAAGCTGATGAAAATGAAGGTTGTCAAAAATGAAACGAAATACAAAGACAATGGAAAGAATTAAAATTAATCGCTGCCATTTCGCAGGCACTGTTGATTCCGGCAAATAGCCTTTCAATAATTGCCCTACTCTGAAAACTAAACCGACGTTGAGTAAAAGCCAAAATACATTAACCCAATACTCAGATAAATACGTGAAGGGGATCAATAATACTGCAAAAATAGGACTGTAATAATAATAAAGCCACGTTTGATAAACGGTTGTATAAATGTTCTTTTGGTCGAGTATATCAGTCGCCGCCGATAAAAAAATATTCATGTCACACACCCTATCCGCATCAATCAATACATATACGACTACTGCAACAACAAATACTATTTTCCAGATGTAATTTCTAAATATACTCTTCACGCTACGCGAATTGAATTCAACACAATATACCATCAATCATGGACATAAAAGAAGCGGCATGTGAACTTGTTGATTTGATATTGAGCTCCGCTAACCTTTTTTGAGTTGAAGGACCAATTGAAATAACTTTAGCGTCTGTTGGCAATTGGTTGATTTTAAAAAAAGAATCCACATTAGACGGACTAGTAAATAAATAATAATTTGAGTCTTCCACCTGTTTTGATTCCTCCAATGTTTCATAAGCTACGACATCAATTACTTGGCTAGAAGGCAAGGATTTTTGAATTGATCTTTTACTTTTATTACTCAAAGGAAAACAAACTGAATCGGCTCCCAAAATTGATTTAAAACTTTCAGCGACATCATCGGGCGTACCATCACCAACAAACTCACAACTAACATGCAATTTTGCAGTTTGCGCAGTTTGCCCACCCATTGCTCCAAATTTGCAATCTACACTGCCGCCATTATCAAAATAAGCTTGTACACTATTGGAAGATGTAAAAAACACCCACGTTGTTTTTGGAAATTGTACTGATTTTACTCGAGAAGAAATCTGACTTTTAGCAATTAACCTAATTCCGTTAGCCGAACTATATCTTCTTAAAAAATGATTTTCCGGAAGATCATGGCTTAAATACACTATGTTATTAAGCTCTTTTTTTAATACTTCAACAGCCGTTACCGCTAACGATTTGGAATCACCCGAAAGCTGTATTCTTCTTGGCATATTACGCCAATCGCTTGCCATAGAAGCCCATAGGTTGTATTGCTCTCCGTCGTATTTAACAAATACCCCTAATGGCAATTGACAACCACCATTAAAGAGGTTCAACACCTTGCGTTCGATCTCCGTAACTGTCCAGGTCTCATTGTCGGTTAATTTTTCAAGAATACTTTTTAATTCGGCCTCTTCGTCCCTAATTTGTAGTGCCAGTGCTCCTTGTGCTGGCGCCGGAATAAATTCGGTTGGTTCCAGGTCAAAAACCACAAACTCTTTTAGATCGACCTCTAGCCGATTTAAGCCCGCTTTTGCAAGCATTATTGCATCATAAGCTCCTGATCTTAGCTTATTGATTCTAGTGGGCACATTACCCCTCAAATCTTTTAGCACCACATCTGGTCTAAATGCTTTTATCTGATTTTTTCTACGAGCAGACGATGTGCCTATAATTCCCATTTCTTTTACGCCGTGCGGCATTAAAGAAGAATAACTTTCTTTGGCAATCAACAGCACATCTGTTGGGCTTTCGCGTTTAGGAATCGCGGCAATAACCAATCCTTTTGGCTGCGTTGTTTCAAGATCTTTGTGTGAGTGAACGGCAATGTCAATTTTATTTGAAAGTAGCTGCTCCTCTATCTCTTTGGTGAAAAACCCTTTGCCCTCAAGCTTATCAAAACTTAAATCTTGTACCCGATCTCCTTGAGTTTCTATAATAGTAATGGTAGATTTGTGTCCTAAATCTGTTAGCTTAGCTTGTACATATTTAGCCTGCCAAAGTGCCAGATCGCTACCTCGAGACCCAATAATAATAGGTTGGTGCATTAGTCTTTAGTAAGCTGTTCATCGAGTAGTATATCCTTGGCTATTTTCATTGGTCCAGCGATGTACTTCTTCTCCATGTATTCAATTACTTTATCCAGTACTTCCTTAGATTCCTTATTCAGTCCATTCAATTCTCTGGCAAACACCGTTTCAAAGGCCATTTCCTTAATCTCTTTGACTAATTGGGGGACTTGGCTCATGGCTTTTTCAACTTGTCTCTCCCGGTAGGTATTTCTAAAATCTTCTAAGTTATGCTGAATAATCTTGTCACACAGAACCAGCTCCTTTTCGCGTTCTTTTAGGTTTTTATCTGCGATTGCGCGCAAATCTTCAATGCCAATCATCTTTACATTGTTTCGATCCGCAATAATTCTGTCAAAGTCATTCGGAATAGCTAGGTCAATGACCACTTTACGATTCTTGTCATTTCCGAGTAGGTTTTCATACAACTCCTGAGTAAATATGTATTGAGAAGCTCCTGTACATGAAACGATAATATCAAACCCCGTTGAGTGATTTTGCAATTCTGCCAGCGGCATATTTTCGCAATCAAGGTTCTTCGCCAAGTCATCTCCATTTTTCATTGTTCTGTTGTAAATAATGAAATTATTGAAGCCGTGCTTTTGAAGAAACTTACACATATTTGAGCTTGTTTTTCCAGCCCCTACAACAAGCACTCTGGCATCTAAAGGGATATTTAAGTCTATGATTTTCCTGTAAGCTAGCGATACAATACTTACGGGTTTTGTAGCCACATTGGTTTGAGTATATACTTCTTTCGCTGCTTCAATTGCCTTTTCAACGACAAGTCTAAGGGTGTCTCCCGTTAATCCAAATGATTTAGATTGCTCAAAAGCAGTTCTAACCTGAGTAATGATTTCTCGTTCTCCTAAAACCAACGAATCGATACTAGATGCAACTCGAAACAAATGACTAATCGCATCAACCCCTTCATGATACTCTGCATATTGACAAGCAAATTGCAATTGTGTTTCATCCATGTTGGGGTTAAAAGAATGAAAGAAATTAAGCAAGCAATCGTCATCAACACTGGTCGGTGAAGTAAAGATAAATTCAACCCTATTACAAGTTGATAAATACATCAATTCTGTAATATCCGTTTTCTTGACAAGGTTATCTAGTCTAGACTGAATTTGAGAATCATCAACGTGAAACTCTCCAATTTTATCCAGTTCTACAGACTTATGCGTTAATCCTATTATTTTAATCTCATTCAAAGGCTAGGTGATCTGATTGACAACAAATTTAAATACAACTTAGCTCATATTGTCATACAATTGTCATAGTTCTAGCTACACACATAATAAAAGGATATTCAGATGAAAAAGTCGGTTAAATTGCTAACTTGTAGCAATAAATACACTAATTAATAAACTAAATTTTACGAGTATGAAGAAGATTTTAATGATGTTAGCAATTTGTGGTGCTGTTTCTTTTACAATGGCGTCATGTGGTGGTGGTGAAGAACCTGCAGCAGAGGCGGAAGAAAGCCATGAAAATCATGACCATGGAGACCATGAAGATCATGATGGGCATTGAATTGCAAATGAATTAACTGGTTTATAAGGGAGTCGAATGACTCCCTTTTTTATTCTTCTTTATGAATCGTTGCCTTCAAGAATTCTCGATTCATACGAGCAATGTTCTCTAAAGAAATTCCTTTCGGGCATTCGACCTCACAAGCACCTGTATTTGTGCAATTTCCAAATCCTTCATCATCCATCTGACTAACCATGTTAAGCACCCGCTCTTCACGTTCTACCTGACCTTGCGGTAAAAGTGACAATTGAGACACTTTTGCCGAAACAAATAACATAGCCGAAGCGTTTTTACAGCTCGCAACGCAAGCACCACAACCAATGCATGTTGCTGCATCAAAAGCTTTATCTGCGTCCGCTTTTGGAATAGGAAGCGCATTTGCGTCTTGCGTATTACCAGAGGTATTAACCGACACGAATCCTCCAGATTGTATAATTCTATCGAAAGCCGATCGATCCACTACCAAATCTTTAATTACTGGGAACGCTTTCGCTCGAAATGGTTCTATGTAAATGGTATCTCCACTATTAAACTTACGCATGTGCAACTGGCAAGTTGTTACTCCTCTATCTGGTCCGTGCGGCTCTCCATTAATATGTAACGAACAGCTTCCACAAATGCCTTCTCGACAATCGTGATCAAATGCCACCGGTTCTTTATTTTCAGAAATTAGCTGTTCATTTAGAACGTCCATCATCTCTAAAAAAGACATGTGATCTGAAATATCCTTTACTTTATATGTTTCAATTTTACCTTTAGAATTAGCATCTTTTTGACGCCATATTTTCAAGGTTAAATTCATGCCTTTTATTGTTGCCATAATGTTGATGTCTTAAATGTAAAGCGCTCTAATTTATTTTCTATTTATAGCTTCTTTGCTTCAATTCAATATTGCTAAATTTTAATGCTTCCTTGTGCAGGTTTGGTTCAGATGGATTACTTCCGAATTCCCAAGCAGACACAAAGGCAAAGTTGTTATCGTCTCTTTTTGCTTCTCCTTCTTTCGTTTGAGATTCATCACGAAAATGACCTCCGCACGACTCTTCTCGATGCAATGCATCATGCGCAAAAAGTTCGCCCAACTCAATAAAATCAGCCACTCTTGCAGCTTTTTCTAATTCTGGATTAAACTCAAACATTCCCCCGGGAACCTTCACGTTCTTTTCAAAATCTTCTCGAATTTGCTGAATTTCAATTATTGCAGATTTCAGATCTTTTTCATTTCTTGCCATTCCACATTTCTCCCACATCACCTTTCCAAGCTGCTTGTGAAAATAATCAACAGACTTCGTTCCATTGTTGTTAATCAGTTGCTCTAATCTTTTTTGAACTGCATTTTCAGCCTCATCAAATTCAATTGAATCTGTCGAAATAGGGCCTGTTCGAATATCGTTCGCTAAATAATCCCCGATCGTATAAGGAAGAACAAAATAGCCATCTGCTAATCCCTGCATGAGCGCTGAAGCACCAAGGCGATTCGCTCCGTGATCGGAGAAATTAGCTTCGCCTGCAGCATAGCAACCGGCTATGGATGTCATTAAATTATAATCTACCCAAAGTCCTCCCATGGTGTAATGAACCGCTGGGTAAATTTGCATTGGTGTTTTGTACGGATTATCATCTGTGATCTTTTCATACATCTGAAATAAATTCCCGTACTTATTCTCTATCACTTTTTCGCCCAGCGCTTTTATTTTATTCTCACTTGGATTAGAAATCCCTTCGACTGTTGCGACCTCTTTCCCATACCTCAGTATAGCAGCAGAAAAATCTAGATAAACAGCCTCTCCAGTTTCATTAACTCCAAATCCAGCATCACATCTCTCTTTTGCAGCACGTGATGCCACATCTCTTGGCACCAGGTTTCCAAAAGAAGGATAGCGCCTCTCTAAATAGTAATCTCTTTCTTCTTCGGTCAATTCCGTTGGCTTTTTCTTCCCGGTCCTGATTGCTTCTACATTTTCAATCGATTTCGGAACCCAAATTCTTCCATCATTTCTCAAGGACTCAGACATGAGTGTTAGTTTTGACTGATAGTCTCCAGACCTTGGAATACAAGTTGGATGGATTTGAGTATAACATGGATTGGCGAAAAATGCTCCTTTTCGATGCGCTCTCCAAGAAGCGGTTACATTAGATCCCATTGCATTTGTTGAAAGGAAAAAAACATTGCCATAACCTCCTGTTGCTAAAACAACAGCATGCGCAGAATGTCTTTGAATCTCTCCAGTAACTAGATTCCTTGCAATTATTCCTCTTGCTTTGCCTTCAACAATTACCAATTCGAGCATCTCATGCCTATTAAACATTTCAATTTTGCCCTTACCAATTTGTCGACTCATTGCTGAGTAAGCACCCAAAAGAAGCTGCTGTCCCGTTTGCCCTTTTGCATAAAAAGTTCTTGAAACCAAAACACCACCAAACGATCTGTTATCTAACAATCCTCCATATTCTCTGGCAAAAGGCACTCCTTGAGCAACACATTGATCAATAATATTCGTTGAAACTTCAGCCAATCTGTAAACATTAGACTCACGTGCACGATAGTCTCCTCCTTTTACGGTATCGTAAAACAAGCGGTAAACAGAATCTCCATCGTTTTGATAATTCTTAGCTGCATTAATTCCCCCTTGAGCAGCAATGGAATGCGCCCTTCTTGGCGAATCCTGAAAACAAAATGATTTCACCTTGTAACCAAGTTCCGCAAGAGAAGCTGCAGCTGATCCACCGGCCAATCCTGTACCGACTACGATAACATCGATTAGTCGTTTATTTGCTGGGTTAACAACATTGATGTTGTTCTTATGATTTGTCCATTGTTTGTCAATGGGACCTGTTGGGCATTTTGAATCTAAAGCCATATCTATTCCTTAAGCTTGAGTAACATATAAATAAACAGGGATTGCAGCAAAAACAAATGGCACAATAAACGAAAAGGCCATCCCTGCCAATTTTATCATTCCGTTGTATTTTTTATGATTTATACCTAACGACTGAAAGGCACTTGCAAATCCATGCGACAAATGAAACGCCACTGCAAGCATTGCTATTGCGTACAAAATCATCATGAGCAGTGCAGTTACGCCATTTTCTGTTTTACTAAAAAAGTCTTTTGTTACTTTGGCTAAATCTCTCATTGCAAGCCCCATGTCCACTTTATTGATAAACACATGCTGCTTTCCTTCCACCTTTTGCAAATATGAATTGACTTGTTCAATACCGTCTGCTGTGTAATAATTTCCAGCTTCATTGAGTTGAACAGGGAATTCATTGTCATAATGCATGGGAGCCCAAAAATTAACTAGGTGAACCACGATAAATACCAACAGCAAGGTACCCATCCAGCCCATCGTTCTAGAGCTAAACTTGGCATTTTTATCTGGACGATTATACTTGTAGTTTGTTGATCGAGCACTACGATTATTAATCACCAATAATAAGGCAAGAACCACATGGACTCCTATTAAAATTTTGGTTATCCAAGCTACCGTTTGTACTATCGGGTTTGACGACATAAATTCTGCATATTCGTTAAACTTAACCGTGCCATCCCAACCTCCTATAAATAGTTGAAGATTGCCCAGAAGATGTCCGACAAGAAATAAACAGAGAAAAAGACCGGTCAAAGCCATGAGCCACTTCTTGGCAATAGATGATTTTAAAATTGCAGATATACTCATGTTAGAAATTGAATTTAAATTTCTAGACAAAAGTAACCGCCAACGAATGTAATATCAAATCATTAAACGATAAATCGCTTATTTAGAATTGTTCTTTATAGTGGCAAGGCACCGTTTTTCTCTTTTCTCATGAGCAATCACTAGTCTATCTACATAAATCCCTTTGCCTTTTCCATGCGATTTGTAACTTAGCAATCTAACTAGACAGTATGAAATATAAGAGGATTGCAAAAGAGTTATATGAAAATAATAGAAGAAGGTTTGTAGATCAATTAGATCCTAATTCTCTCGCCGTTTTTAATTCAAACGACATTGTTACGACCAGCGCAGATAGTACCATGCCATTTGTTCAGCATCGCGATATTCTCCATTTATCTGGTGTTGATCAAGAGGAAAGTATTTTGATAATCTTTCCAGATTGTCAAAATAAAAAGCACCGAGAAATTTTATTCTTGAAAGAAACCAATGAGCACATTGCAGTTTGGGAAGGGGAAAAACTCACTAAAAAGGCAGCATTCGAAACAAGTGGAATTCGCACGGTTTACTGGCTGGATCAATTTCCAACGGTTTTTAAAGGACTAATGTCCGAAGCTCAAAACATATATGTCAATACAAACGAACATACCCGCGCCAATACAGAGGGAGAATCCAGAGAAGACAGATTCATTTCATGGTGTAAAAAAGATTACCCTGGGCACACCTACAAAAGGAGTGCGCCTATTATGCACCGAATAAGGTCAGTGAAACATCCGCTTGAAATTGAATTAATGCAGCACGCTTGTAATCTGACAGAAAAAGCGTTTCGAAGAATAATGAATTTTCTTAAACCTGGTGTGTGGGAATACGAAATTGAAGCTGAAATTATGCATGAATTTTTACGCAATCGGTCTAGAGGTTTTGCATATACCCCTATCATTGCATCGGGTGCAAACGCTTGCGTTTTGCATTATATCGAAAACAATCAACAATGTAAAGACGGAGATGTCATTTTATTTGATTGGGCCGCTGAGTATGCTAATTATGCTTCAGACATGACCCGGTGTCTTCCTGTGAATGGAAAATTTACAACAAGACAAAAGGCAGTATACAATGCTGTTTTAAAAGTAAAAAATGAAGCTACAGCGATGTTAACTCCTGGGGTAATGCTTGCAGATTATCACGTTGAAGTTGGTAAACTCATGGAGTCTGAGCTTTTGGGATTAAACTTAATTAGCGAAACTGACATCAAAAATCAAGACCCATCCTGGCCCGCCTATAAGAAATACTTTATGCACGGAACTTCTCATTTCATTGGTCTTGACACCCATGATGTTGGCCTTTGGACAGAGCCAATTCAAGCGAATAACGTATTTACCGTAGAACCAGGAATTTATATCCCCGAAGAGAATCTTGGTATACGCTTAGAAGATGACGTGGTGGTCCAGGAAACAGGAGCTCCGTTTAATCTAATGGGTAACATCCCTATTGAAGCTGAAGAAATCGAAGAGTTGATGAATACCTCGAATGTCATACAGGAAGCATAAATTTGAAGGGATTAATTTTCGATTATCAGGCGAAGGAGACCAAGTCGTTGTTTTCCTTCACGGATTTTTGGGTGATTTAACCATCTGGAATAGCTTTGCAGGCGAATTAAAAGACAACTATACTGTGCTTCAAGTTGACCTTCCCGGCCATGGATTGTCGGATACTTTTGGCCCTGTTCATAGTATGCCCTTTATGGCTGAAAAAATCATTGCCCTCATCGATTATTTGGCTTTGACACCCGTTCATCTTGTGGGTCACTCAATGGGTGGATATGTTGCACTTTCAATTACTGAACAATCTTTGAATCAAATAGCTTCAATTACCTTACTAAACTCCAATTGTAACGACGACTCGCCACAAAAACAAAAAGACAGAATTCGAGCGATTCGGTTAATCGAATTGAGCCCAGAACTGTTTGTTAGTGAAGCAATAAATAACCTGTTCATGCCAAAGAACCTTACCCAGTTTGATGAAGAAATTATGCTTTTAAAAAACGCCGCATTAAAAATAGCCAGCACTGGCGCTGCTCCTGCATTAAGAGGCATGGCGGAACGAAAAGACATGACTTCAGCTTTAACGGAACTGGAGATTCCAATATTATTCCTTGCAGGCAAGTATGACAATGTAATTCCAATAAATTCCATCCAAAACAATGCGAAAAAATCCGGAGCACAACTTCATGTTTTAGAACAGACCAATCACATGGCATTTCTAGAGGAGCAAAGCGCGACTCTGCAAGCACTTTGCTCTTTCTGGCAAAATTGCTAGAACTATTTTACAGAAGCCTTGAAAAACTGAAACTTACCATACTTCTCAGCCCCAGTTTCAAAATCTCCCTTATAATACGGACCGTGACAACCCGATTTTCTATTCACAATAACTCGGTCAAATGCTATTCCTCTTGCCTCCAAGGCTGTCTTTATTGCTAACTCTCCATCTTCTAACCTTTTTGCGGCTAAACTTCTATTTGTTTTAAAGGTCTTGGTTGGTACGGAAGATGCACATCCTTCAAGGTTT